>JACVSB010000087.1 GCA_014534155.1 Thermoleophilia bacterium | reverse complement strand
GCGCAAGGGCCGGCGACTCCACGACGAGACCAACGACGAGGAGAACGACTGCGACCGCTCCCAGAGCGATCAACGTCACCGGCGTCACAAGAGCGATCATAACGGCGCTCGAGCGCGGCAACGCGACGGCCCGCTCGCCGCCGCCAGTAGCGCACGTCGGGCTCGAGGACGCGCTCGCGCTCACTCTGCTCCTGCGGGACGAGCCGAACCGCTACGAACGAGCGGCCGTCCGCTGGCTCACCCGCCTCGCCGACTGGCGAGCGGCCGGAGCTCACGCTCGCCGAGGCGCAGGCCATCCTCGCCCTCCTCGCCGCCCTACCCGGCCCACGTGGCCCTCTCGCAGCAGAGGCGCTCGCAGCCATGCTCAACCGCCACGGCCTCACGCGCGCCGCCGCGCGTTCTCGGCCGCCTTCGTCAGTCGCGCGGCGTCGCCTTGCGAACGGATTGCTAACGAACGCGGCGAGACCCGGCCGTACGAGGCGCAGGAGACCGGACTGTGACGCGAAGACCCTGCAAAGGCGACATCGCGTAACGGGATGCACCGCCTTCGCCTCTCGCGTCATGCGTCGTGTCGACGCCTGGGGCTCGCGTTTCGTCGTTCACGACGTGCGGCTACTAAGGCCGCTGTGGACGCCACTCGTACAGCGCGTCGGGCTCCTTCTCGGCGTTGGCGCTTCCATCCGTGACGCACACGAGCTCGAAGTCGTGCCGCTCGTAGAACCGTCGCGCACCCGTGTTCTTTTGGAAGACCCAGAGCTGGAGCCCTCCGGGACGACGGGACTTCGCGACTGAGAGGAGCGCCGTACCTACGCCCTGGTTTTGTGCGTCGGGATGAACCCACAGATGGCCGAGGAGATTCTCGCGCAGCCCGACGAAGCCGACCGAACTCTCATCGCCCTCGGCGATCCAAACCTCGTTGTGCGTGAGGAGGACGTCGCGAACGAAGGCGCGGTTCTCACGCTCCGTATGGGTTTGCGGGAGGTACGTCATGTTGGCGAGCGCTGCGACAAACACGTCCGCGACCGCGTCCGCGTCTTCGGCCCGCGCGCGCCGGATCGTCACCGGCCGAAGGCTACGAACTGGGTCGAGGCCCTCGCGTCGAGTTCGCCGACCTGCTCGCGACTGCACCGGCGGTCGTCGTCTGCGCCGTGCGAGCGATTGTGACGCGCGGCTCGCCTCCCCTTTCCGCCGTCGGCGCGCTCCCGAAGGGGCTGCTACTGGCGCGCTCCGAACTCGAGCGCCACCTCGTACGACTCGACCCCGCGAATCGTCATCCCGGCGCCTCCAGCGGCTTGCCGGCGGGTCTCGTCGGCCTGCTGTTGCGTCGCGCGCAAGTCGTCCTCGCTTTCCCAGAGCGTGATCGTGATCGCCTTCCCGCCCTCGGGGCTCACGAGCAGCATCGCTCCCTGGTTTCCCTGCATTTGCTCCACAGCGCCTCTCACACCCTCGAAGGCGCCCACGATCTCGTCTCTCGAGGCGCCGCCCGTGTCGTAGAAGCTCAACCGCGCGTGCATGGCTTCCTCCCCGTTCTCCCCTAGGAACGCGCCGAATCTACGCCGCCGACGGGGACCCGTGCAACCCGCGCGTTACTCGCCACGCGGGGTGACGGTGGGCCGGTCGGGAAGCGCTGACGATCGGCTGCGCAGAGGGCGGATACGCTGACATGCGGAAATCCCCCGATCGGGTGACACGCGGCGCGTCTCCGCGCGGAAGAGTTGAGGCGTCTCCGGTGTCCGGGCGAGGGAGACGAAGGACGGGAACGGAACGCGACCGGTGGGCCGCGGAAACGAGGACGGCGGGCGACGGGGCGGCGGTCGCCCGCCGCCTCTCGTGCCGCGGGGCGCGAAGAAGCGACGGTTCTGGCTAGGAGAGCCATGTCTGGGATCTGACCCGGACGTCGGCTGTCCGGCGTGGAGAGGAATCGGTCGCTCGCGATCGCGCCGCGTGCGCTTCGTACGACGTGCGGCGCGCCGCGCGGCCAGAGACTTCTCGCAAATTACGGGCTTTGCGGCAGCACCCGTCTCACGCGCGGTGTCAACAATAGTAATGTCTGTGCGGAGGCCGGACGCGCTATCGGGGAGCCGCAGCCCGAGAAGCGCGCCGGCCTCTCGTCGTGCCGGCGGGGGACCGTCCGCGCCAAGGGCGATGTCCGACGTCAGACCGGCCGTGGCCTTCCTAGCCCCGTCCGGCTGGGCGCTCCGCGGGCTGCCAGGCGGACGCCGTCTCTCGCGTGACGGCGCGTGTTCTCCCCCGCCGGATGGAAGTGTCAACTGCAGCCTTGTCGGGGTCTCACCTCTGGACACCGCTGAAAAGGGGCGGGCGGAGTCGTTACTCGACGTGAGCGCGCAGCGACCCGGTCTCCCGCCCTAGGCCGCGTTCCAGGCCTCGAGCTCCCGCCGGTGCAGCTCTCCCTGTATCCGCGCGACGTAGGCGGCGAGCTCGGCTTCCTTCTCGGCCAGGCGCCTGTCGAGCTCGTCCAGCGCGCGCGTCCGCTCGTCCAGCTTCTGCTCGCGGTACTCGAGGTTCGCGTCCGCGCCCACCCGGTCGAGCTCGAGGTCGGCCTCCCGCTCGTCGAGCCGGCGCGCCTGGTCAGCGAGCGCCTCCTCGAGCTCGGCCAGGCGCTTCTCGCGCCGCTGCAGCTCCATCCGCTCGCCGGCGACTCCGTGGTCTCCCGCGCGCGCGAGGGCGCGCTCGGCGTGCTCGCGCTCGCGCTCGGCGTGCTCGCGCTCGCGCTCGGCCACCATCCCCTCGCGCTCGCGGAGCACCGCCTCGCGCGCGTCGAGCTCACGCTCGAGCTCGGCCTCGCGCGCGTCGAGCTCACGCTCGAGCCGCTCGAGCTCTCCGTCCCGCCCGGCGACCTCGCGCTCTCGCTCTGCGACCTCGACCTCTCGTCCCGCAACTGCGCGCTCGCGGTCCGCGAGCGCAGCCGTACGCGCCTCGAGAGTCTCTTCGCGGGCGCGGGCGAGCGCCTCCTGCTCCACCGCCGCGCGTTCCCGCTCCCGGAGCGCTCGCTCGCGCTCCTCGGAGGTGGCGGCCTCGGCACTCGGCGCCTGAACGCGAGGCGCTGGCCGGCGCGACGCCGACCGGGGGGTCTTCCGGCGCGCGCCGCGCGTCGGCGCCACCTCGGGCGGAGCCTGAGCGGCGTAGATCTCGAGCCGAACGACCGCTGGTTCGGAGCCCGCGCGCGCGGTGGCCCTCGCGACAGGCTCCCCGTTCCTCGTTGTCCCCTCGGAGTCGGCCATGAACGCGCTCTCGTCACACGATCGTTGCCTCCGCCTCCCCCTGGTATCCCTCCTCTGAGCGGTTGCGCAGGACGCGCGCGTCGCGATACTGAGACGTGAGCGGCGGCTTCGCCGTTCCTCGAGAAGGTCAATCTGCGGTGAGCATGGATCCGAACACGCACGCGTTCGTCCTCGCGACGGCGTTCTTCACCTCCCTCTTCTTCGCGCTCGCAGCCTGGATTCCGGTGCTGCTCCTCCTGCGCTCGCTGTTCTTCGCCTAGCCCGGCGTGGCTACACTGGCCGACCGGGATGGCCGGCGAGCGGATCAGGCTGGAAGTCGAGCAGCGCGAGCGGGTGGGAAGCGACGAGGCGCGCCGACTGCGGACGACCGGCAAGGTTCCGGGCGTCATCTACGGGAACGGGGGCGAGGCCCAGGCGTTCGCGATCCACGAGCGAGACCTTCGCCGGGCGCTCACCGGCGAGCACGGGACACACGCGATCCTCGACGTCGTGCTCGCGGCCGGAGGCACGAAGACGCGCCACGCGATCCTCAAGGACTACCAGCTCCATCCCACGCGGGGCCGCCTGCTCCACGTCGACCTCCAGGAAGTTCAGCTCGACCAGCCGATCCAGGCACAGGTCGCGGTCGAGCTCGTCGGTGAGCCGGAGGGTGTGACCGTGGGCGGCGTCCTCACGCAGGTGACGCGCGAGGTCAACGTGGAGGCGTTACCCATGGACGTGCCCGACCGGCTGGAGCTCGACGTCTCGGCGCTCCAGATCGGCGAGAGCGCCCGGCTGTCCGACCTGCGCCCGCCGACGGGCACGACGCTCCTGGACGACCCGGAGACCGTGCTCGCGAGCGTGGGCCAGCCGACGCGCGTCGAGGTTCCCGAGGAGATGCTCGCCGAGGAGGAGGCTGCGGCCGCCGGCGAGGTCCCGGGCGAGGAGCAGCCGCAGGGTGCGTCCGAACGGCCCGCGGAACCCGGCGGAGACGCCGCCGGAGAGAACCAGACGGCCTCCGGGTAAGCCCTCGTGCGGCTCTTCCGCGGGCGCGAGCAAAGCTCGTCGCTCGACCTGCTGGTCGCGGGGCTCGGCAATCCCGGGCGGGAGTACTCGAGCACGCGTCACAACGTGGGCTTCCTGGTGTGCGACGAGCTCGCGCGCCGAACCGGGGGCTCCTTTCGGTCGAAGTTCTCGGGCGAGCTCGCCGAGGTGCGCGTCGACGGGCGGCGCGCGGCGCTCCTGAAGCCGTTGACGTACATGAACGACTCGGGGCGGAGCGTCGGCGCGGCCTCGCGCTTCTTCAAGACGCCGGCAGACCGGCTCCTCGTCGTCCACGACGAGGTCGACCTCGAGGTCGGGCGGCTGCAGGCGCGGCTCGGTGGAGGGCTCGCCGGGCACAACGGCCTGCGCTCGATCGCGCGGGCGCTCGGGACGCCCGACTTCCTTCGCCTCCGCGTGGGGGTGGGGCGTCCCGAGCGCGGCGACCCTCGCCCGGTCGCCGACTTCGTGCTTTCTCCCTTCTCCGAGGACGTCGACGTGGACTCGATCGTGTCGAGGGCGGCCGATGCGGCCGAGTCGCTCGTGCTCGACGGGCTCGAAGAGGCGCAGCAGCGCTACAACGAGCGCCCCTAGCCTCGCTCCGGAGGAGGCGGACACCCGGGAAGGGAGCGCCGCGGCACGGCGCGGCTCGGTCAGGCCGCCGTCGGCGGAAGCCCGTCCGCGGCCCCGGCCTCGTCGGGCCCCGAAAGGCCGGGCGGAAGCGCCGTCTCGTCGATTCGGACGCGGATCAGCCGCTGCGAGCCCGCCCTCCCGTACTCGACTCGGTACGCGCTTGCCGGAACGGATGCGAGCCGGTCCGCGTTCGCCGTTCGCCACGCCTGGAAGCGCGTTGCCGCTCCGGGCCCGGTGAACGAAGCGACGAGCGTCGGGCGCCTTCCGATGTCGACGAGCTCTCCCGCCATGGCGGCGAAGTAAACCGGCGTCGGGAGCTAGCATCAAGCGCCGCCGCACCGCCGCGTCGGCCCTTCGGGATGAGTCAGCAAGCGACCGCGCTGAGCGATGCTCCCGTCCTGGGCGTGCTCGCCCGGGAGCTCGCCGCGAGCGCACACGTTCGCGAGCTCCTCGATGCCCCGGGGCGGACGCGCGTGTCGGAGCCGATCCTTCCGCTCTTCCTCGCCGCGGTGTGGCTCGCCCGGGGCGGCCCGCTCGTCTGCGTGCTCCCGGAGGACGCAGACGCGCGAGACGTCGCCGAGGCCGCGGGGTGGTTCGTCGGCGAGGACGCCGTGGGTCTCTTCTCGTCGCGCGGCGTTAGCTGGGAAACCGGCCTCGAGCCGCCGGCGCACCTGGTCGGCGAGCGCGCGCGTGCGCTCGACGTCCTCGCGCGCGGAGGGCTCGTGTGCGCGTCGGCGCTCGGATGTGCACAGGGGATCCCCCCGGCCGAGGCGCGGCCGGAGACGATTCGAATCGCCGTCGGCGACGAGCCGAGCGTCGAGGGGCTCGTGACGCGACTCGCGCTCGCGGGCTACGAACGGGTGGAGCGCGCAGAGCAGCGTGGCCACTTCGCGGTTCGCGGTGGGATCGTCGACATCTTCCCCACGACCGGGCGGGAGCCGATCCGCGTCGAGCTCTTCGGCGACGAGGTCGACTCCCTCCGCGCGTTCAGCGCCTTCACGCAGCGGGCCCTGCATCCCGTGGACGAAGCCGTCGTCCACCCGGCGAGCGAGCGCCGCCTCGAGCTCGCCGCCGCGGCGCTCGAAGGCGAGAACGCGGAGGCGGCCGTGCCCGCCGACCTCGTCGCGCCTCTCCCTCCACCGGACTTCGTGTGGCAAGTCGAGGAGGTGCGCGCCGCGTGGGCCGAGGAACGGCTGCCCGCCCTTCCGTTCGACGGGACGCTCGAGCTCGACGACCTGCCCGGCGGCCAGCGCCACGTCTTCGAGGCGCAACGGCCGGCCCTCGCGGCCCGGGGCCTCGCGGAAGCGGAGCGAGACCTCGGCTCCCTCGTCGCGCGGGGAAACCGCGTCGTGGTCACGTTCGCACACCGGGGTGAAGCGCTCCGCCGGGCGCAGCTCCTACGCAGGCTGAAGATCTCGCTGCTCGAGCCCGGCGAGCCTCTCCCGCCGGACCCCGCGGTCAGCTTCTGCGTCTCGCCGGCGCGCCGCGGCTTCGTCTCGCGAGATCTAACCGTGGCGCTCCTTCCCGACACCCAGGTCTTCCGGAAGCGCCCGCC
The DNA here is from genome assembly GCA_014534155.1 of Thermoleophilia bacterium. Next base: position 806 of record JACVSB010000087.1, on the reverse strand, counting down.
GCGTGCGGACGCCCGCCTCGGGCGGGCGCTGCAGAGCTTCGCCGACCTGCGGACGGGCGACTACGTGGTCCACGAGGACCACGGGATCGGAAAGCTGCTCGGCTTCGAGACCCGAACCGTCGCGGGAGTCACGCGCGACTACCTCTTCCTCGCCTTCCGCGGCGACGACCGGCTCTACGTCCCCCACGAGCAGATCGGCAAGGTCTCGCGCTACGTCGGAAGCGACGCGCACGCCCCTGCGCTCTCGCGGCTCGGAGGCAAGGCCTGGCAACTCGTGAAGACGCGCGCGCGCGCCGGCGCGCGCGAGCTGGCCGGCGAGCTGATCGCCCTGTACGCGCAGAGGCAACGCGCGCCCGGCGTCGCCTACGACCTGGAGTCCGACCTCCTGGAGCAGCTCGAGGCGAGCTTTCCCCACGTGGAGACGCCCGACCAGCAGCGGGCGATCGAGGCCGTGAAGGAGGACCTCGAGGCTCCCCGGCCGATGGACCGTCTCGTCTGCGGCGACGTCGGGTTCGGCAAGACCGAGGTCGCGGTGCGAGCCGCGTTCGCCGTCACCGTGGCGGGAAAGCAGACGCTCGTCCTCGCGCCCACGACGATCCTGGCGCAGCAGCACTGGAACACCTTCCGCGAGCGCTACCGCGACTTCCCCGTCACCGTCGAGATGGTCTCGCGCTTCCGTCGTCCTGCGGACGTGAAGCGCGTCCTGCGCGAGTTCGGCGAGGGCAAGGTCGACGTCCTCGTCGGGACGCACCGGATCCTCTCGCGCGACGTGCAGGAGAAGGATCTCGGCCTGGTCGTCCTGGACG
>JACVSB010000245.1 GCA_014534155.1 Thermoleophilia bacterium | reverse complement strand
TGGTCGGCCACCGAGCGGATGGTCGCCGCGCTGGTGGAGCACCTGGGCGAGCCGGCACCGGACGCGCCCCCGACGGGCCCGTACGGGCGCGCCTTCCCGACGCCCGAGGCGATGGCCTCCGCGGACGAGGCCTTCTACCGCGAGGTCGTTCGCGCGGGGTACCGCGGCCCGTACCTGCGCTCGCTCGCGCACTCGGTCGCGAGCGGCGAGACGGATCTGGAAGGCCTGACGGCGCTCGCGGACGACGAGCTGGAGGTCCGCCTCCTCGCTCTCCCGGGAATCGGCCCGTATGCGGCGGCGCACGTGATGACCCTGCTCGGGCGCTACCGCCGGCTCATCCTCGACTCCTGGACGCGCCCGAAATACGCACGGCTGACGGGCGGACGCGCGAAGGCCGACTCGACGATCGCACGCCGCTTCCGCCGCTACGGCCCGTGGGCGGGGCTCGCCTTCTGGCTCTTCCTCACCGCGGACTGGATCGAGGAGGAAGCCGCGGTGCGCGCCCCGGCGCGAGGCGGAGAGAGCTAAGCGACGTCGGGAAGGCGGTCTGCGTAGGGCTCGAGCGCGCCGGCCGTCGGCTGGAGCTCGCCGGAGGCGAGGCCGGCGACGACCTGGCGGACGAGCGCGCGCGCCTCGCTCACGTGGCCCGGCTCAAGGATCGTGTTCACGGCGGCGAGCACCTCGTCGCCGGAGCGGACGACGAGCGAGATGGTGTCGATCTCCCCCGAGGCGATGTACGGGTCGTCCGCCAGGCCGACCCGCACCGTGGCCTCGCGCCCGGACGGCAGCACCGTGCGCTCCTCGACCGGCGTCCCCCGCAGGCTCACGGTGCGATCGTAGCGGGCGGGCAGGCCCCGGGCGCCTCGCACGCCCGGGGCCCCGCGTCGTCCCTACGACGTGCGCGGCCGGCGCAGGAGAGCGACCCCCAGCGCGAGCGCGCCGAGAACGAGCCCTCCGATCCCGAGCACGAGCGCCGCCGTGGCGCGCCCGTCGCTGTCGTCGGAGCCCGTCTCCGCCGCAGCCGCGCCCGCTCCCTCCAAGGCCTCCGCGCTCTCCCCCGTCGTGGTCGGCTCGGCGGCGCTCCCGGCCTGCTCGTCTGCGGCGGGGACGACCTCGACCGCGGGCGCGGGCGCGTCCGCCTCCGGGTCCGGGGCGATCCAGCGGGCGACTTCCCCGTTCGAGTACGTCTGCAGCGCCGGGAGGAGCAGGCGTTCGCCGTTCTCGGGCACGCGGAAGCTGATGCCGAACTCGTCGAACTCGCCCGGAGCGATCTTGCCGCCCTCCCAGCTCACTTCGGCGACCCGCTCCTCGACCTCCTCGCCGAAGAGCTCGACCGGCTCCGAGAGCTTCTCCATCCGGATCGTCCGCTTCCACCCCGGCTTGACCTCGAAGCTAACGAAGAAGAGCCCCTCGGGCAGCCTCACGGTCACCTTCGTCGTGTCGGCGTTCGGCCGCTCGTTGGGCACGCGCACCGCGAAGCGGGAGAAGCTCCCGGCCTCGGCCTCCCGGGGGTTGAGCGTCACGTGCGCCGCCGCGACCGGCGGCACGAGCAGGGCTGCCGCGACGGCGCTAGCGCGATACCGATCGTCACCTCAGGATTCCTCCTTGATCTCGACATTGACCGTTTCTGTCAGGAGCTCGAACTCGCCGCGGCGAGCCTCGATCCGAAGCTCCCACTCGCCGGGGATCGGGAGGTCTGCGCCGGTGATCGCCCACGCGCCGTGGCCGTGCTCGTGCGAGGGCCTCGCCTCGAAGTCGAGCGGGCCGATGTTCCGCGCGGGGAGCGTCGCGGCGACCTTCACCCCCTCGAGCTCGGCGGGCTTCCCCGAGCCCCTGGAGCTGAACTCGAGGTGGATCGCGTTCGGTCCCGCCGCTCCCGGCTCCACGGCGACGTGCGCCTCGACCCCGCCGAAGTCGACCACGGCGGTCGTCGGAGCGACGTGGCGCTCGACCGCGTTCTTCGCCGGCGCCGCGTTCACGAGCACGGCCGTGACGCCGACGATCGCGACCATGATCGCGAGCTCGACCCCCGCCGTCTGGAGGAAGCGGCGGCGCTCCGGTCGTTGCGCGACCCCAGCGCGGAGGCGCGGGACGACGTAGCGGTTGTTGAACGCTCCCAGGCCGAGAAGCGGCACGACGAGCGCGATCTTCGCCAGGAGGAGGAGCCCGTACTCGGTCTCCCAGAGGCCGCGCCACGTGCGCACCTGCAGGTAGCCGTTGGTGATCCCGCCGGCGAGGAGAAGCGCGACCGCGATGACGGCCATCGTGGAGAAGCGCGGGACGCTTCGCGTCGCGAGCGCCCACCTCTCCTCGAGCGCGAACCGAAGCGCGAGGATGACGAACGCGAGCCCTCCCACCCACGCGGAGGCCGCTACGACGTGGGCGATGTCGGCGAGGACGGCGAGCGTGCCCTCGACCGTCGCGTGTCCGGCGAAGGGCGGGGTCGCGACGAGCCCCGCAGCCGCGACCGCGGCGCCGGCCTGCGCCCCCGCGCGAGCGCCGCCTCTCGCCCGGCGAAGAACGAGGGCGAGTCCGAGGAGGACGAGCGCGAGCCCGATCCGGACGAGCTCGACCTTCCCGAAACGCGTCCCCGCGACCGAGTCGACGACGTCCCAGCGGAAGGCTTCCCGGAGC
>JACVSB010000297.1 GCA_014534155.1 Thermoleophilia bacterium | reverse complement strand
TTCGCCCTGCGCCTCCAGCTCGGTGATCCGCGTCTGCAGCCGCTGGCGCGCGCTCTCCAGGCTCTCGGTGTCGATCGTCTGCCGGTAGATCGTGAACTCCTGGGCATACGCGTTCGCCAGCCGCTCCGCGACCTCGGGATTGCCGTCGTTGACGGCGAAGGAGAGGAGATCCGTGTCTGGGACCGGCGTCACCGAGGACGCGCCGAGCACCTCCGGCGCCGTTCGTCCCTCCACGCCGGCGCTTGCGACCGCGCGCTGCACGACCTCGGGCGCGCGCGCGAGCCGCGCCTGCGTCTGGGCGAAGCGAAACGGGTCCTGGCCCAGGTTCGGGTTGCCGAGCCCGGCGAGGAGCGGCCCGAGATCCTGGCGGACGAGCAGTACCTCCGCGGTCGCCCGGTAGACGGGCGGTTGTCGCGCGGCGAGAACGCCCGCGACGAGAGGCACGAGCAGGAGCGTGGGAAGGATTGCGGACTTCCGCCGCGCCAGGAGGTCGACGTAGTCGCGGAGGGTGGTCGGCGCCGTCGCGCCTCGGAGGTCCATCAGGTATCGGGGTCGAGCGTCGCCGCAGCGCCTCCGGCGCCGGGGGCAGGTTCCTGGCTTACCGTAGCAGCGACGTCAGCTCCCGTCATGCCGTACGGGCGGTACGAATCGCGCCCGCGAGCGCCGCTCGCGAGGAACGCGGCGAGAACCCCGGCCGCCCGCTCGCCGGCCCGGCCGTCCCAGAGCGGGATCGCGCGGCTCTCCCGCGGCGCCGCGAGGAGGACTGGAATCTCGGCGATCCGCTCCGGTCGCGCGCCGAGAAGGGTGTTCGTGCCTTTCTCGATCGTGATCGGCCGCTCGGTCGACTCGCGAAGCGTGAAGCACGGGACTCCCAACACCGACGTCTCCTCCTGCACGCCTCCCGAGTCGGTGAGCACGAAGGCCGCTCGTGCCTCGAGCCCGAGGAACGGGAGGTACCCGAGCGGCCCGGTCAGGCGGACGCCGCTCGAGAGGAGCTCCCCGACAACGCCGAGCTCCTCGAGGCGCGCCCGCGTCCGCGGATGCACGGGGAAGACGAGCGCGAGCTCCTGGCCGAGCTGGGCGAGCGCCTCGGACGTTGCCTTCAGGAGGGCGGGATCGTCCACGAGGGCGGGGCGGTGAAGCGTGACGAGCCCGTAGGCTCGCGGCTCGACGTCGAAGGAGGCCCACGGCTCCTGCGTGAGCGCCGCGTCGAGAAACCCGAAGACGGAGTCGATCATGGTGTTCCCGACGAGGTGCACGCGCACGCTCTCGATCCCTTCCCGGGCGAGGTTCTCGATGGCGTTCGGCGAGTGCGCAAGGAGGACGTCGCTCAGGTGATCGGTCAGCCGCCGGTTCTGCTCCTCGGGCATCGACTCGTCGAAGCTTCGAAGGCCCGACTCGATGTGGGCAACGGGTCGCCGGAGCTTGGCCGACGCGAGGGCCGCTGCAAGTGTGGAGTTGACGTCACCGGAGACGACCGTGAGGGCAGGCTCGTGCTCGAGCAGGACGCGTTCCACGCCCACGAGCGCCCGAGCTGTCTGTTCGCCGTGCGTGCCCGACCCGATGCCCAGGGATACGTCGGGGCGCGGCAACCCGAGCTCGGCGAGGAAGACCTCGGACATTTCCTCGTCGTAGTGCTGGCCCGTGTGGACGAGAAGGAGCGGGCGAGCGGGCTCGAGCGCGCGAAGCGCACGGTAGACCGGCGCCGCCTTCATGAAGTTCGGGCGCGCCCCCACGACGAAGCAGACGGGTTTCCCTGCCATCTCGAGGGTGCGTCAGACGGCGGCCGTTCGGCGAGTGGGCGGTCGGCCGAAGGGCGCCCTTCGGCGGTGCGCGCACCGCTCGCGAGCAGGGGCGTCCATCGAACGGAGTATGCCCGCGGGCGCGAGCCGGGCCGACCGGCTCGTATATCCTGGGCCGGGCGGGGCGTGGCGCAGCCTGGTTAGCGCGCCAGTCTGGGGGACTGGAGGTCCCCGGTT
>JACVSB010000123.1 GCA_014534155.1 Thermoleophilia bacterium | reverse complement strand
GAAGCGGTCGACGCGCTCGTCCGCGACGCCCTCGTCCGCGTCGCGGGCGGACGCGTCCAGCTCCCGTAAGTCGTCACCCCCGCTCGAGCAGGGCGACCGCGTGCGCCGCGAGCCCCTCGCCCCGGCCGGTGAACCCGAGCCCGTCGGTCGTCGTCGCTCGCACGGAGACGCGCCCCGGCTCGACGCCGAGCGCCCCCGCGAGCCGGGCGCTCATCTCCGTCCCGCGCGGCCCGATGCGCGGTTCTTCGGCGACGAGCACGCAGTCGGCGTTCACGAGCTGCCAGCCGGATACGCGTACGCGCTCGTACGCGTGCGCGAGCAGGCGGAGCGAGTCCGCGCCTCTCCAGCGCTCGTCGGCGGAAGGAAAGAGCGAGCCGATGTCCCCGAGGCCCGCCGCACCGAGGACGGCGTCAACGAGCGCGTGCGCGAGAACATCGCCGTCCGAGTGCCCCGCGAGCCCGCGCCGGCCGGGGAAGACGATCCCACCCAGGACGAGCGGCACCCCGTCGGCGAGCGCGTGGGCGTCGACCCCGATACCGACCCGAAGATCGGTCACCTGAGCCACCCGACCTCGGCGAGCACGGCTTCGGCGACCTCGCACACCGAGCGGCCCTGAGTCGGGATGCTCGGCACGTCGAGGCCGTCCTCGCGCCACGCCTCGCGCTCGGCCAGGTGCCCTGCGAGCGTCGCGCCCGCGTCGCGGCCCCGCAGGCGCCGCTCGAGCACCTCGCCGGGCGCCGTCAGGCGAACGACCGCGAGCTCGACGTCGGGGACCGACCGGCGGAGCGCGTCGAGCCGGTCCGGTCCGATGAGCGCACGACCGAGCACGAGGCGCCTGGCTCCCGCCTCGCGGAAGGTCGGCCACACGAGGGCCAGGTTGCGGGTGATCAAGTCGTCGGGCGAAAGAGGTCCCGGAGGGCGAAACCATCCGAGCCAGTCCAGGTCGAGCACCGCCGCGTCATCCACCATCTCCGCGACCTCGACCGAGACGGCTGTCTTCCCCACTCCCACCGGGCCCGTGAGGAGGACTCCCGAGATCACCGGCGCTTCTCGGCGGCCACGAGGGCGTCCACGAGCGCGAGGTCGGTGCCGTCCGTGACCTTGAGGAGACGCGCGTCGCCGGGTACGAGCCGAACACGGCCACCCGCCGACTGCACGAGACCCGCGCAGTCGCTCGCCTCGACACCGCGGTCGAGCGCCCTCCGGAGCGCGTCGGCGACGAACGCCTGCGGCGTCTGCGCCGCCCAGAGGCCCGAACGGTCGACGGTCTCGCCCACCGCCTCGCCGTCCGCCCGCTTCAGCGTGTCCCGGACGGGAACCGCGGGAACCGCGCCGTCCCACTCTTCCGCGAGCGCCGTCACGAGCCGCTCGACGACGTCCCCCGGCAGAACGGGCCGGGCGGAATCGTGCACGAGGACGACGGCGGCTTGCGGCGGAACCTCCGCCACGCCCGCGCGCACCGACTGCGTGCGCGTCTCGCCGCCCGTGACGACGGCGGCTACCTTCGCCGCGCCAAGCTCCTCGGCGAGGAGGATGGCCGGCTCCTCCCACTCGGGCGGCGCCACGACGACGATCCCCTCGATCCACTCCGACGCATCGAGCCGCTCCACGCTCTCGGCGAGGAGCGGGCGGTCAGCGAGCTTCGCGAAGGCCTTCGGGTAGGGCGCCGCGAGCCGCTCCCCGCGGCCGGCGGCGGCGATGACCGCCCACACCCCCGATCCGGTGGCGGGCCCGGATGCGATCTGCTAGCTCGCGACAGCGTGGCGCACCGGCGCGCCCGCGAGCTCCTCGTCGAGCCACGCGGCCGCCTCCTCCTCGTCCATGCCCTTCGCGTACATGAGCTCGGAGGCGAGGATCTTCTTCGCCTTCACGAACATCTGCTTCTCACCGGTGGAAAGACCCTTCTCATGGTCCCGGAGCGCCAGGTTCCGCACGACCTCGGCGAGCTCGAAGATGTTCCCCGTCTTCATCTTGTCGCGGTTGTACTTGAAGCGGCGGTTCCAGTTCTTCGGCATCTTCGTGCCGTCGCCGTGGAGGACGTCGAGGACGCGTTCGACCATCTCCTCGTCGATGACCTTCCGCAGCCCCACCCGCTCGCAGTTCTCCGAGGGCACGTTCACCGTCATGTCGTTGTGCAGGATCTGGATCGTCAGGTACTCGCGCTCCTGACCCAGGACCGTACGGGTCTCCTTCTTCGCAACGACGCCCGCGCCGTGGTGGGGGTAGACGACCTTATCGCCGACTTCGTACAAGCTTCCTCCCTCGTGTGAAGACGGGGCGTGCGACCGCCCCCGATCCCTCTCCAAACCCCACGATTGTATCGAGAATCTGTGAAAAAAGCCAGGTTTCCAGGGATTTTCGCGCCGCGTGCGCAGCTCGGCCCTTCTGAGCAGGGCTTTTCCTACAGCTGGAGGTAGCGGTCGACCAGGTTGTGCTCCTGAAGGCGGCGTAGTCCCTCGCGAATCTCGCGCGCTCGCACGACGCCCACGCCTTCCACCGCCTCGAGGTCCCGCTGGCTCGCGCGGATGACCGCGTCGAGCGACTCGAAGCCCTGGACGAGGCGGCGGATGACGGCCTCGGGAAGCCGCGGGATGTTCGCCAGCACGCGGTAGCCGCGCGGGACGACGGTGTAGTCGAGCGGGTTGGCGTCGCGCGGATACCCGAGGAGCGCAGCGATCTCGTCGAACTCGACGAGCACCTCGTACGGCAGGCGCCCAAGCTGCTCGAGCGCCGCGGTCGCGGCGGCGACGTCGCCCGAGAGCTCGTAGTCGTAGACGACGGCGATCTTCTCGCGCGGCACGTCCTCCATCAACTCGTCGAGCTGCATCCGGATCAGGCGCCCCTCCTCCCCGAGCTCGACGCAGTTGCGCTCGATCTCCTCGGCCATCCGCGTGGTCATCTCGGCTCGTTGCACGACGACGAGGACGTCGTCGAGCGTCACCGCGCTCTGGAACTCGAGCGCGGTCAGGCGTGTCAGCCCCTGGTCGAGGCGCGTCCGGTAGGTCTCGAGCGTCGCGAGCGCCTGGTTCGTGCGCGCGAGCACGTCTGAGATCTCGCCGAGCTGGTAGCGGACGTCGCCGATGAAGAGCGTCACGGTCTCCCGCTGCTGCGAGATGGAGACGACGAGGGCGCCCGTCTGCTTGGCCACGCGCTCGGCCGTCCGGTGCCGCGTGCCGGTCTCCGAGGAGGCGATCGTGGGATCCGGCATCAGCTGGACGTTCGCGTAGACCAGCCGAGACAGGTCGGAGTTGATGATGATCGCGCCGTCCATCTTCGCGAGCTCGTACAGGAGCTGTGACGTGAGCGGGAGATCGAGCCGCATCCCGCCCGAGAAGAGAAACGCGAGCTCGTTCGGCTCCCCGATGACGACGAGGGCGCCGAGTTGCGCCCGGATGATGTCGTCGATCCCGGCGCGCAGCGGCGTTCCCGGCGCGACCTGGCTCAGTGCCGAGAGGAGAGTCCTATCCTTCCTGGGATCCGGGCGCATGGAGTCCGACGGCGATCGCCCGCCGCAGGCTTGCGACGGGAGTCAGCCGAATCTTGCCACGCGCGCTCGTGCCCTCCGGCACGACGGCCTCGCGGAGCCCGAGCTTGGCGCACTCGGTCAGCCGGCGCTCGAGCTGGGCGACCGGGCGCAGGCGGCCCGTCAGCCCTACCTCCCCGATCGCGACCACGCGCGAGCGCAGCGGCACGCCGCGGGCGGCCGAGGCGATCGCGAGCGCGACCGCGAGGTCGGCGCCGGGCTCGTCGATCCGAACGCCGCCGGCGACGTTCACGAACACGTCCGCCTGCCCGAGGGCGACACCCGCGTGCCTGCCGAGGACGGCGACAATCATTGAGAGCCGCTTGGGGTCGACGCCCGTCGCGACCCGGCGCGGCATCGCGAGGTCGCTGCGCGAGACGAGCGCCTGGATCTCGAGAACGATCGGCCTCGTCCCTTCGAGTGCGCAGGCGACAGCCGAGCCGGGCTGGTCCTCGTCGGGCCGCCCGAAGACGAGGGAGGGGTCCTCCACGCCGACGAGCCCGTGCGCGGTCATCTCGAAGACGCCGAGCTCGTTCGTCGACCCGAAGCGGTTCTTGACCGCGCGCAGGACGCGGTGCGCGCGGTAGCGGTCGCCCTCGAACTGGAGGACGCAATCGACGAGGTGCTCGAGGACGCGCGGGCCCGCCACAGCGCCGTCCTTCGTCACGTGGCCGACGAGGAAGACCGCAACCTGCTCCTCCTTCGCGAGGCGGAGGAGCCGGGCAGCCGCTTCTCGCACCTGCGCGACGGAGCCGGGGGCCGACCCGAGCTCCGGCGAGTAGAGCGTCTGCACCGAGTCGATTACGCACACCTCGGGCCGCTCGACCGCGAGCGTCGTGCAGACGTCATCCAGGTTCGTCTCGGCCAGGACCTTGACGTCGCCCGCGCCGCCGAGGCGATCGGCCCTGAGCTTGACCTGAGCCGCTGACTCCTCGCCCGTGACGAGGACCGCCGTCCGCTCACGGGAGAGGGCGCGCAGCGCCATGAGCAGGAGCGTCGACTTGCCGATCCCCGGATCGCCCGAGACGAGCACGAGGCTCGCCGGGACGAGGCCGCCGCCGAGGACGCGGTCGAGCTCCGGGACGCCCGTACGGATCCGCTCCCCCTGCGCCGCGTCGACCTCGACGAGCCGAAGGAGCGGCCGGGCCCGCACCGTCGCGGCGCCGGAAGAGGACGCCGCCCGCTCCTCGACGAGCGTCCCCCATCCGCCACAGCCCGCGCAACGGCCAAGCCATTTTCCCGTCGTGTAGCCGCACTCCGAGCACGTGTGCCGCGTCGCCGCCGCCTTCGCCATCGCCGTGCGAGTCTAGGAGGGCGGCCCGACGGCCATCCGCGCGGCTCCCACGCGGAAGAGCGCCGCAGCGCGCACCGAGCGGTTCTCGTGCTCCCGAGACGGGGTGCTACGTTGACGCGGTGCCGTTCGCGCCGCTCGAGATCGTGATCGTCGTTCTCGTGCTGGCGCTCCTCTTCGGCGCTTCGCGGATTCCCGAGCTCGCCCGCACGGCGGGACGGGGCGTCCGCGAGGTCAAGGAGCCCCTGCGCGAGGCGAGGACGCTCCTCTCCCTCGAAGACCCAGCGCGCGAGACGCGCGACGGCGAGCCTACGGGCGATGGGCCCGAGGGAGACGGACGGACCTAGGGCGAGCGGAGGGAGCGCGGCGGCCGGGAGGCCGCCGCGCCGCCAGATCGGCTAGTCCTCCGAGCCCTCGTCCTCGTCGGCGGAGCCCTCCGGCTCCTCCGGCGGGACCGTCACCTTCTCGCGCTCGGGCTCGGGGCCCTCGACGACTGTGATCGCCACCTCGTCGCTCTCTTCGGGCGAGCGGTCGACGAGGATCGTGGACCCCGGCTTCAGCGTTCGGCCAAGCACGAAGTCCGCCAACGGGTCCTCGATGTGGCGCTGGATCGCGCGCCGCAGCGGGCGGGCCCCCATCGCCGGGTCGTAGCCCTTCTCGACCAGGAGCTCCTTCGCCCCGTCCGTCAGCTCGATCGTCGCCTCGTGCTCGCCCAGCTGATCGCGCAGCCGGTTCAGCATGAGGTCGACGATCGTCGTGATCTCCTCCTTCGTCAGCTTGTGGAAGACGATCACCTCGTCGATCCGGTTCAGGAGCTCTGGCCGGAAGACCTTTTTCAGCTCGCCCATGATCCGGCCCTTCATCTCGTCGTAGGAAAGGCCGGTCTCGTCGCCCATCCCGAAGCCGAAGGACTGGTTCTTCGAGATCGTGGCCGCGCCGATGTTCGACGTCATGATCACGATCGTGTTGCGAAAGTCGACCTTGCGCCCCTGGGCATCCGTCAGCTTCCCGTCCTCGAGGATCTGGAGGAGGATGTTGAAGACGTCCGGGTGCGCCTTCTCGAT
>JACVSB010000010.1 GCA_014534155.1 Thermoleophilia bacterium | reverse complement strand
GGGACGTCCGCCACTTCCGCGCGCTCTACCTCCAGGACTGGTTCGCCCAGGAGCGCCCCACGCAGACGGTGGAGCGCGGGGGGGCCGTGCTCGACTACTCGCACGTCGTGGACATGCTGCGCTACCTCGGCCTCGACGTCGTCCGCGTGAGCGCGCACACGGCCCGCTTCGTGGGCGAGCCGGAAGACGCCTACGCCGCAGCGCTCGAGCTCGCGGGGGGCGCAACGGGCTCGCTCGAGGCCTCGCGCGTCGCGACCGGCTGGAAGGGCCTGCAGCGGATCGAGGTGAACGGGAGCGACGGCTCCTTCTGGTGGAACATGGAGGACCCGAACCGCCTGCACGTCTTCCTGGCCGAGGACGAGCGCGAGCGCCTCGGGGGTTTCCGGTCGGTGCTCGTCACGGAGCCGGAGCACCCGTTCCTCGCGGACTGGTGGCCGCCCGGCCACGTCCTCGGGTGGGAGCACTCGTTCGCGCACGAGTGGCGTGACTTTTTGACGGCCGTATTGGAGAATCGCCCCGTGGTCCCCGAGCAGGCGAGCTTCAGGGACGGCTACGAGGCGGCCGCCGTCTGCGACGCGATCCTCACGTCGGCCCGGGAGGGGCGCGCTGTCGCCGTTCGGGACATGAGGGTCGGGTAAACGACGAGCCCCGGAAGGAGCGAGAATGAGCGAGGAGAGGAGAGAGGAATTCGAAGAGGTGGCAGGGCTCGAGCGGATCGCGAAAGCCCCGCTCTCCCGCGCGCAGCTCTTGCGCCGGGCGGGACTGGGAGCCGCAGCCCTCTCGACGCCTGCGCTTCTCGCCGCCTGCGGCGGTGACGACGACGAAGGCGGGGGCGGCGGAGGAGGAGGCGGCGGGGAGACCCAGGCCGGCGGCGGAGGAGGCGGAGGCGGCGACCTCACCTTCTACTCCGTCACGCACGGCGAGTCGGGGAACCCGTTCTGGGCCATCTACCGAAACGGGATCCGCGACGGCGAGAAGACGTTCGGCGTCACGGTCAAGGATCTCCCGCTCGAGAACTTCGGCATCGCTCAGTACGTCGACCTCCTGAACCAGGCGATCTCGGCGAAGCCCGACGGGATCTTCGCCACGATCCTCGACCAGGAGGCTGTCGACCGGCCGCTGCGCGGAGCGATCGAATCGGGGATTCCCGTGATCGCGGTCAACGTGCCGGACACGAGGCCGCCCGAGCAGCGCATCCCCTACCTCTTCTACGTCGGCGGCGACGAGGAGGCCGGCGGGCGGCTGACGGCGCAGCGCCAGCTGCAGGAAGGCGACATCAAGAGCGCCGTCTGCATCATCCACGAGCCCGGGCACACCGGGCTGGAAGCGCGCTGCCGGGGCTACACCGCCGAGCTGACGCAGGGCGGCGCCAAGGTGGACAAGCTCCCGTCCTCGAAGGACGCCACGCAGGCGACAGAGCAGATCAAGAGCTACCTGCAGAAGAACGGCGACGTGAACGCCGTCTTTGGCGTCGGCCCGCAGCCGGCGACGTTCGCGCTGCAGGCGCTGAAGGAGCTGGGCAAGGAAGGCGTCATGGTCTCGGCGTACGACATGACCGTCGAGCTCCTCGACGCGATCGACAACGGGACGCTCATCTCCACGATCGACCAGCAGCAGTACCTGCAGAGCTACGAGCCAATCAACTGGCTGAGGCTGCACATCGAGCACGGGTTCGTCCTCGCCCCCGGGGTGGACCTCCTTACCGGTCCCGCCCTCGTGGACGAGACGAACGCCGACAAGGTCCGGAAGGGCGTGGAGGCGGGCTTCCGCTAGCCCGGCCTGCGCGTGGCGCTGCAAGAGGAGTCGCCCGCTCCCGTCGCGGAGCGCGAGGCACCTCCCCCGGCCCGGGGCGCCCAGCGGTGGTCCGCCGCCCGCGGACTGCTGCTCGGGCGTCCCGAGACCGGGGCCCTCTTCGGCGCGCTCGCGATGTTCGTCGTCTTCGCGTTCATCGCGCCGTCGCGCGACCTCTTCCTGGAGCGCTCCACGCTCATCGGGATCTCGAGCATCACCGCCGAGCTCGCGATCGTCTCCATGGCGGTGACCGTGCTCATGATCTCGGGCCACTTCGACCTCTCGGTCGGCTCCATGCTCGGCCTGACCTCGATCCTCGTCCCGTACCTCATGGTCAACGAGGGATGGTCGAGCGGCGTCGCCTTTCTCGTCGCCGTCGGCGTGGCGATCACGCTCGGTCTCTTCAACGGGCTCTTCGTCGTGGTCACTCGCATCCCGTCGTTCATCGTCACGCTCGGGACGCTCCTCATCTGGCGCGGCGTCGTGAACGGGGTCTCCGGCGGCGGGGTCGTCAGCGTCCCCCAGAACGACGTGCTCTTCAAGGTGTTCAGCTACCGCGTCGAGAGCGGCGTCTTCCGGGGCTACCAGGTGTCGGTTCTCTGGATGCTGGCCGTCCTCCTCGTGCTCTCCTTCCTCCTCCTTCGCACCCGGTTCGGCAACTGGACGTTCGCCGCCGGCGGCAACGAGCGTGCCGCCCGCTCGATGGGCGTTCCCGTCGACCGCGTCTGGCTCTCGCTCTTCGTGGTCACCGCGCTCGCAGCCTTCCTTACGGGGCTCATCCAGGCCGGCCGCTTCAACGTCGTCGAGGCGACCCGCGGCCAGGGGTACGAGCTGCAGGCGATCGCCGCGGCCGTGATCGGTGGCGCGCGCCTGAACGGCGGCTACGGCTCGGTGCTCGGCGCGCTGCTCGGAGCGCTCATGATCGCGATGATCCAGCAGGGCCTCGTCCTCTCCGGCATCTCGTCCTACTGGCTCACCGTGGCCATCGGCGGCCTCATAATCGGCGCCGTGACCCTGAACCAGGTTCTCGGCCGGTCGCGCCCGCAGGTATGAGCTCGAACGGCGACGCCGGGACGAACGGAGGCGGCGCGCTCATCGAGGCGCGCGGGATCGCGAAGAGCTTCGGGCGGATCCAGGCGCTCCGGAACGTCGACCTCGCGCTCGGGCAGGCGGCCGTACTCGGCCTCCTGGGCGACAACGGCGCGGGTAAGTCGACGCTGATCAAGATCCTCACCGGCCTCTTCCCTCCCGACCGGGGACAGCTGCTCTGGGAGGGGAAGGCCGTTCGTTTCCGCTCGCCGCGAGACGCCTACGAGATCGGTGTGGCCACCGTGTACCAGGACCTCGCGATCGTCGACCTCATGAGCATCTACCGGAACGTCTTCCTCGGACGCGAGAAGACGGTCACGCGCGGGATCGGCCCCCTCCGCTTCCTCGACCGCAAGAAGGCCCACCGCGAGGCGCGCAAGGCGATCGCGGATATCGGGATCCAGATCCGCGACCCGGACGAGGCGCTCGCGCGGATGTCGGGCGGCGAGCGCCAGTCGATCGCGATCGCGCGCGCCGCCTACTTCAACCCGAAGCTCCTCATCCTCGACGAGCCCACCTCGGCCCTCTCCCTCCGCCAGACGGACCGGGTGCTGAAATCGATCGAGGAGGCGCGCAACAAGGGGATCTCCATCATCTTCATCACGCACAACGTGCACCACGTCTACCCGGTCGCCGACCGCTTCGTCGTGCTCTCCCACGGGGAGTCGATCGCCGGGTTCCCGCGCGGACAGCACACGAAGGAAGAGATCTCCGAGATGATCGTCCAGGGGAAGGAGTACGCGCGCAAGCTCGGCCATGGCGACTAGCGCGCCGGTGACGGAGGCCGTCGTCATCGGGCGCGTCGGCGTCGACCTGTATCCGAACGAGCTCGCGACTCCGCTTCGGGCCGTGCGGACGTTCACGCGCTACGTCGGCGGCTTTGCCGGCAACGTGGCGACGGGGCTCGCGCGCCTCGGCGTCGCGACCGCGATCGTGTCGCGGGTGGGCGACGAGGGACACGGCGAGTTCGTCCGGGACTTCCTCGAGGGCGAGGGGGTGGACACGCGCTTTCTCGCCGTCGATCCCTACTGGCAGACGCCTCCGACCTTCTGCGAGGTGTGGCCGCCCGACCGCTTCCCGCTCACCTTCTACCGGAAGCCGACGGCGCCCGACTGGGAGCTCCAGCCGGCGGACTTCGACGCGGGCGAGGTCGCGGCGGCCCCCCTCCTCTTCGCCACCGGAACCGGCCTCGCGCGCTCGCCGAGCCGCGAGACCACGCTCGCCGCCCTCGAGGCGCACGGCGGAACGACGGTGCTCGACCTCGACTGGCGCCCGTCGCTCTGGGAGGACCCGGACGAGTACGCGCCCCTCGTGGCGCACGCCGCGGCGGCCGCCGACCTCGTGATCGGAAACGAGGAGGAGGTCGAGGCGGCATCCCTCTCCCATCCGCCCGCGCAGCTCGTCCTCAAGCGCGGCGAGCGCGGGGCCACCGTCTTCGAGCGAGGCGAGGAGACGGACGTCCCCGGCCACCCCGTCGCCGTCGTGAACGGCCTCGGCGCGGGCGACGCCTTCGCCGCCGCCCTCGGACAGGGCCTCCTTCACCGGCTTCCCCTCGTCGAGTCCGTGCGCCGCGCGACCGTCGCCGGCGCGCTCGTCGCGGCCCAGCTCGCCTGCTCGGAGGCGATGCCGACCCTTCCCGAGCTCGAGGAAGCGCTCCGGGCGTGACGGACCTCCTCCTCAGGGCCGGGGAGTGGGAGTCCGTGACGCCGGAGTCCGCCGGCTGGCGCTACCTCACGTTCGCGGTCGAGCACCTCGCGGGCGCGACGGAGCGCGAGAGCGGGCCGGAAGAGGTCGCGGTCGTCCTCCTGGCCGGGTCGCTTCGGGCGAGCGTCGACGGGCGAACCTGGACGCTTGGGCCCAGGGAGGGCGTCTTCCAGGCGCTTCCCTGGACGCTGTACATCCCGCGCGACACGAGCTACCGGCTCGAGGGGGAAGCGCAGCTCGCCATCGCCTCCGCTCCTGTGGAGCGGCGCCGCGAGCCGCTGCTTCAGCGGCCCGAGGAGGTCGATGTCGAGGTGCGAGGCGCCGGGAACGCGACTCGGCAGATCAACAACATGATCCAGCCGGGGTTCCCGGCGGAGCGCCTCCTCGTGGTCGAGGTGCTGACGCCGGCCGGGAACTGGTCGAGCTACCCGCCCCACAAGCACGACGAGGATCGCTACCCCGACGAGGTCGAGCTGGAGGAGGTCTACTACTACCGCGCGCCGGCCCCCGAAGCGTTCGCCGTGCAGCGCCTCTACCGCGCAGACCGCGCCCTGGAGCTGACGGCGACCGTGCGCGACGGCGACCTCCTTCTCGTCCCCTTTGGCTACCACCCCTTCTGCGCGGCGCCGGGCTACGACTTCTACTACCTGAACGCCCTCGCGGGAGAGCGCCACTCGATGGCGGCGAGCGACGACCCTGCGCTCGCGTGGGTTCGCTCGACATGGGCCGCGATGGACAAGGACCCTCGGGTGCCCCTCGTGACCGCGGCGTGACGCGGGCGACCGGCGGGATCCGGGTCGCGAACGCCCCGCTCTCATACGGGGCCTTCGAAGTCACGGTCGGCGTCTACCCGAACGTCCCCGGGCCCGACGAGCTCCTGGCCGAGATCGCGGCCGCGGGCTACCACGGCACGGAGCTGGGGCCGCCCGGCTACCTTGGGACGCCGGAGGAGCTCCGCGAGCGGCTCGCCCGCGCGCGCCTCGAGCTCACGGGCGGCTACATCCCGATCCACTTCTCGCAGCGCGAGCGCTGGGAAGCCGACTTCGCGGCGATGCAGAGCTCGCTGGCGCTGCTCACCGCCGCGGGGACCGAGGAGACGCGCCCCGTCCTCGCCGACGCCGGCTCGCCGGCCCGGCACGCAAACCCCGGTCGCGGAGCCGAGGACCCGAGCCTCGGGCTCGACGACGCGGGCTGGCGTGTCCTCGCGGAGGGCGTCGCGCGCGCTGCGGACGCCTGCCGTTCGGCGGGCCTCGAGCCGACGTTCCACCATCACACCGCCTCGTACGTGGAAGCGCCGTGGGAGATCGAGCGCCTGCTCGAGCTGACCGACGTCGGCGTTCTCGTGGACACGGGGCACATGTACGTGGGCGGCGGGGATCCGGTTCAGGTGCTCCGGGAGTGGGGCGACCGCGTGAACTACGTCCACGTGAAGGACGTGCGCCTGGACGTCCTCCGCGGCGTCGTCGTCGACCGTGCGGACATGGTCGAGGCCTGGCGTCGCGGCATCTTCTGCGAACTCGGCGAGGGCGACGTCCCGCTGCCCGCGTTCTTCGCGGCACTTCGGGACGCCCGGTACGCCGGCTGGATCGTCGTGGAGCAGGATCGCATTCCCCGGGCGGACGAGCCGCTGACGGAGTCGGCCGAGGCGCAGGCGCGAAACCGGCAGTGGCTGCGCGAGCACGCGGGCGTCTAGTAGGGCCCTCTCCGGAGAGCCGTGCCCGGCATGACGTGGGTTCTCGGACAGGCCGCTGGCGCTTACTCCTCACCGGCGGACACCGGGGCGCCGAGCCGGGCGGCCCAGCGCCCGAACAGCGGATCGACGACGGCGTAGCGGCCGTCCGCTCGCTCCACCTCGCCGCGCGAGACGAGCTTGCGAAGCGCCTGCTGCGCGCTCGATTTCGCGAGGCCGAGCCGCTCGAGCTCCCGCTCGCGGTACGGCGAGCCGTCCCCCGAGACGAGCGCCCGCAACGTCTTCTGTTCCGTCACGCTGTAGCGCTGCCAGCGCGCCTCGAACTCGGGCGCGAGCTCGAGGAGCGTCCGCTCGAGGGCCCGCCGCCACACGTGCCGGTCCGCGTGCTCCCCTCGCGGCAGCTCGTCCCAGACGCGATGGGCGAGCAGCATCGCTCGCTGCGGGTGGCCCTCCGCCGCCCGGAGAAGCGGCTCCAGCGCGTCGCCGACGTCGCGGTCGCTCCGGCGGAACCGGTCGACGACATAGGCTGCGATGTCGCCGTCGCGGAGGCGTTCCAGCCGCATCGCGACCGCCTGGCCGTAGAGCGGCCGTTCCGCGGTCTCGAAGAGCTCGCGCATGAGACCGGGCTCGGAGCCCGAGAAGACGTAGGACGCGGCGTCGCCCTGGTACTGGACATGACTGCGCAGGATGGCGTCCATTCCGGCGACCTTGGACACGTCCTGGAACTCGTCGAAGACGACGAGCGCGCGCGTGCCGCCGTCGGCGGCGAGGCGAAGCGGGAGGTCGAGGAGCGCGTGCAGCGCAGGCAGCGGATCGACGTCGCGCTCGATCTGGAGGCGAACGCCGATCCCGAGCGCGCCGAGCGAGAGCCCAAGGCCCGTGCTCTTGAGGAAGTCGTCGACACGCGTTCGGAACGGCCCTTTCAGCTGGCGCGCGTACGCTCGCTCGACGCGGATAGTGACGTCGGCGAGCGAGAGCACGCCGTAGAGGTCGACGAGCACGGGGACGATCCCCTCGTCTCGCTCCCCGTCCCTGAGGACGCGCTGAAGGAGGCTCGTCTTCCCGTACTTGCGCGGCGCGTAGAGCCGTACGTAGTGGCCTCCCACGGCGGCCTGCAGGAGGCGACGCGTCTCCTCGTCGCGGTCGATCACGTCGTCGGCCATGACCGGCCGCGAGTAGATGAACGGGTTCAGGTCCGTGATCACGGCCGGTATGTACCATACGCACCGCTAAGTACGGCGCGTGCGTACGAAGCGGTGCCTCAGCCCCACGACTGCTCGCGCATCGGGCGGAACGCGACCTCGAGGATGCGGTGCGTGCGGGGGCGGGTGAGGACGAAGACGACGGCGTCGGCGACCTCCTCGGCCGACATCATGGCTCCGAGCTCCTCCTCGGCGCGGCCTCGACCGAGCGCGAACTCCGTCGCGACGCCTCCCGGGCACACGTTCGTGCAGCGGATCCCGCGCTCGCGCAGGTCGTGGTCGAGCGCGCGCGTGAAGCCGACCTGCGCGAACTTGGAAGCGCAGTAGACGGCCTCGCCCGGAAGGCCGCGACGTCCGGCCTCCGAGGCGAGCGTGACGATGTCGGCCTCCCCGCTCGCGAGCAGGTGCGGCAGGGCCGCCCTGACGGCGTAGATCGTGCCCTTCGCGTTCGTGTCGATCATCTCGTCGATGTCGGCGAGCGACAGGTCCTCGAACGCGAAGTAGGCACCCACCCCCGCGTTGGGGACGAGGATGTCGACGCGCCCGAATCGGTCAGCCGTCTGGTCGACGAGGCCCTTCAACGCCTCGTAGTCCCGGACGTCGCACGGCCCCGCCACGGCGTCCTCGATGCCGAGGTTCGTCCCCCGGCGCGAGGCCAGCCCGAGCTTGGCGCCCGCGGCGTCCAGGCGGCGCGCGACGGCGGCGCCGATTCCCGCGCTCGCTCCCGTCACGAACGCCACCTTGCCGTTCAGTCCCTCCATCACTCCTCCTCCAGGTCGAGCCAGCGAGTCTCCTCCTCCGAGAGCGTCAGGTCGAGCGCCGCGACGCTCCGCCGGAGCTCCTCCACCGTACGGGGGCCGACGAGCGCCCACGTCGGGAACGCCTGGTGCAGCACCCAAGCGAGCGCGACCGCGTTCGCGTCCGTGCCCTTCGCGTCCGCGAGCTCCTGCGCCCGGCGGCGGCGCTCGCGGTTTTCCCTGTTCTCGTACACGCGCACGACGTCCACCTCCGGGCTATAGCGGCCGCTGAACCACCCGAGCGCCTGCGCGGACCAGGCGAACAGGGGAAGCTGGGTCTCGGCGTACCAAGCGCGCGAGGCGGGATCCGAGATGGACACGGCCTCGGGCCACGGCGGTTCGTTCTGACGCGCGAGCGCGAGGTTGCAGCTCGAGAACGCGAACCCCTCGAGCCCCGCCGACGCAGCGTACGCGTTCGCTTCCGCGATCCGCTCCGCACGCCAGTTCGAGGCTCCGAAGGCACCGAGCCGACCGTCGCGCCGGTACTCGTTCAGGAGGTCGACGAGCGGCTCGACCGGCTGGGCGGGATCGTCTCGGTGCAGGAGGTACGTGTCGATCCTGCCGCCGAGGGTGGCGAGGCTCGCCTCCAGATCCTCCCGCACCGCCTCGGGGTTGACCCGCCGCACGCCGACGACCCGGTGGTGTCCACCCTTGGTCCCGAGCACGACCTGCGAGCGCACGCCTCGCTCGCGCAGCCAGGCCACTACCACCTCCTCGCTCTCGCCCCAGCGGGCCGGACCGTACTCTCGCGCGGAGTCGAGGGCGTTCCCGCCCACGGCGAGCCACTCGTCGAGAAGCTCGAAGGCGGCGCTCCGTGTCGCCTCTCCGAACCACGCCGTCCCGAGCACGAGGACGGAGAGGTCGCGGGCGAGCGGCTGGAAGCGGCGGTACCTCACAGCTCGCGCAACGCCGGGTAGAGGCGGCGGAAGCGCTCGTAGCCCTCCTCGTAGGCCTCGCGCCACTCGTCCACGGGCTCGATCGAGCCCTGCACGCGCACCGAGGAGGCGACGGCCTCGTCCACGGAGCCGAACGTCCCCGCCGCGACGCCGCCGAGAAGCGCGGCTCCGTAGGCCGCGCCCTCCTCGGCCGCGGTGCGCTCGAGCGTGACGCCGAGGACGGAGGCGACGATCCGAAGCCAGAGGTCGCTCCGCGCGCCCCCTCCCGAGACCCGGCCCGTCCCCGGCTCCACGCCGAGCTCGCGCAGGAGCTCGAGGGCGTCCCGGAGTCCGTACGCCACGCCCTCGAGGCACGCCCGGACGAGCGCCCCGCGGTCGTGCCGGAGCGAGAGCCCGACGAACGCGCCCCGTGCGTCCGGGTCCGCGTGCGGCGTCCGCTCGCCGGCCAGGTAGGGCAGGAACGTGAGCCCTTCGCTCCCGGGACCCCACCTTTCGGCCTCGTCCACGAGCGGCTCGAAATCGTGGCCCGGCGCGATCGCATCCCGAAGCCAGCGCAGCGAGCCGGCGGCGGAGAGCATGACGCCCATCGCGTGCCACGTGCCGGGTACCGCGTGGCAGAAGACGTGGAGACGTCCCTCGGCCTCGGCAGCGTACTCGGGCAGCGCGGCGAAGACGACGCCGGATGTCCCGAGGACGAGCGAGAGCGCGCCGGGGCGGTCGACGCCGACGCCGATCGCCCCGGCCGCCTGGTCGCCGGCGCCCGCAG
Source organism: Thermoleophilia bacterium (assembly GCA_014534155.1). Next base: position 8,394 of record JACVSB010000010.1, on the reverse strand, counting down.
CGACGGGAACCGCGCCGCCCGTCTCTCCGGCCACGAGCGGGGACTCGTGCGCAGGGGGAAGCCAGTCCTGCGGGATCTCGAGTGCGGCGCAGACCTCGGCGCTCCAGATTCGCCGGGCGACGTCGAAGAGGAGCGTCCCGGAGGCGTCCGCGACGTCCGTCGCGCGCTCGCCGGTGAGGCGAAAGCGCACGTAGTCCTTGGGAAGGAGCACGTGCCGGACCTGTGCGAAGACGTCGGGCTCGTGGTTTCGCACCCAGAGGAGCTTCGGGGCCGTGAAGCCCGTGAGCGCCCGGTTCCCGGTCAGCTCGACGAGCGTCTCGGGGCCGACCCGCTCCTCGATCTCGGCGCACTCGGCCGCGGTCCGCTGGTCGTTCCAGAGGATCGCCGGGCGCAGCACGCGGTTTCGCCCGTCGAGAAGGACGAGTCCGTGCATCTGCCCCGAGAGGCCGATTGCCGCAGGCGCGTCTACGCCCAGCCCGGCGAGGGCGCGCTCGCAGGCGCGGAACCAGTCCTCCGGGTCCTGCTCCGACCATCCGGGACGCGGCGTCGTCAGCGGATACCCCTCCTCCGCCCGTGCGAGAACACCACCGTCCGGCGCGAGCGCGAGCGCCTTGGCGCCCGTCGTTCCGACATCGAGTCCGACGAGGATAGGGTCAGGCGGCATGCGGGTGGAGGAGATCGCGGACGGCCTCTGGCGCTGGACGACCCAACATCCCGAGTGGACGCCGGCGGAGCTCGAGGACGACGGGTGGGAAGCCGATGTCGGCTCCCTCTACTACGAGGCGCCCGACGCCGTCGTCCTCGTCGACCCTCTCGTCCCGACGGAGGACGCGGAGCGGGAGCGCTTCCTGCAGGCGCTCGACCGCGACCTGGAGCGTGCCGGGCGCCCGCTGGCCATCGTCATCTCGCTCTTCTTCCACGAGCGCAGTGCCGGCGAGCTGGCCGCGCGCTACGAGAGCGCGGGCGTATGGGCCCACGAGCCCGCGCTTCCGCGGATCGCGACTGCCGTGACGAACCCGTTCCGGATCGGCGAGGCACTGCCCGGCGGCCTCCAGCCCTTCGATGCGCACCGCCGGGACGAGGTTCTCCTCTGGATTCCCGAGCACCGCGCGCTCGTGGCGGCCGATGTCCTGCTCGGCGACGGCCGCGGCGGCTTGCGCGTGTGCCCCGACGCCTGGTTGCCGGAGAACGTGTCTCCGGCGACGTTTCGGGAGCGCCTGCGCCCGCTCCTCGAGCTCCCGCTCGAGCGGGTGCTGCCCGCCCACGGCGACCCGGTCCTGGACAACGCCCGCGACGCCCTCGCGAGCGCGCTTCACTCGCCGCCGAGAGCCGAGTAGACGAGCTCGTAGGCGGCGACCGCGTCCTTTCGCCTCTGCGCTTCCCGCAGCGCGGGCTCGTCGATTCTCGCCGCGACGGCGTCGATGAAGCGCCACTGGAGGACGCTCCTGCGCACGGCGGCGACAGCGTCCTCGGTGTAGGGGTAGAGGTCGAAGCCCAGGCGCTCCCCGTGCTCCCCGTAGCCGGCCCGGCGCAGCTCGAGGGCGAGCTCGAGCGTCTCCATGAACCGCGTCGCGCCGACGATCATGTCGTCGTCGAACGTGCCCCATCCGGAGTTCGCGTGCTGGTGTCCGAGGAGGCCTTCGGCGGCGAGCAGGGCGGCGTACTCGGCCAGGTTCTCGCCGTTCATGATCAGGTGCTGCCAGTCCATGTTCACCCGCACGTTCGTGAGGCCCTGCGCGCGCAGGGTGTGGATCACGTGCAGCGTCATGCCGATGTTGCGCATGAAGATGTTCATCGCGGGCTCGGAGTTCTTGTGCTCGAGGAAGAGGAGGATCCCGCGGTCGCGGCAGCGCTCGGCGGCCTCCCCGATGCCCTCGACGAACCACGCCCAGCTCTCGCGGTAGGGCGTCTGGAACGGGTAGTTGTAGCCCTCGATCCCCGGCCAGATGATGAAGTGCGCGCCGAGCTCGCCGGCGAAGTCGACAGCCTCGAGCGTCCGCGTCCGCGCTTCACGACGCACGCCCTCGTCGGGAGACGAGAGGCCGCCGCGGGCGAACAGACGGTCGAGATGCAGGCCCGTCGCGAGGCAGTAGATGTCGTGCCCGTCGAGCGCTCCCCGGATCTCGTCGAGGTTGTGCTCGTTCAGCTCCTGCGGGTAGTGGAACTCGTAGCCGTCGATCAGCTCGCCCAGGCCCTCGACGGCGCGGCGGACGAGGGCCGCCGGCGACTCTCCGGCAACCTCGGGCTTGTACCCGTTGGGGTTGAACCGGGTGACCATGGACCCGAACGCCCAGATGCCGAGGCTCGTCTTCACGGCCCCGTATCTTCCCCGATGGACGCTTCGCGCGTCGACGCCTAGCCGGCGGAAAGCTCCTCGGCCGCCTCGCCGTCCAGGAACTCGATCTCCAGCCGTCCGATCCGCGGCCCGTCGACCTCGACGACGCCGAAGCGCAGACCGTTCCAGAGGAGCTCGTCGCCCTGCTCGGCGGCCCGGCCGAGCTGCCCGAAGACGAAACCGGCGACGGTGTGGAAGTCCTCCTGCGGCAGCTCCTGGGAGAACTGCTCGTTGAAGTCGTCGATCGGGAAGGTCCCGTCGATCCGGATCCGCCGTTCGTCCAGGCGCTCGACGGATTCGTCCGGAAGGTCGTACTCGTCCTCGATCTCTCCCACGATCTCCTCCAGCAGATCCTCCAGCGTGACGATGCCGGCGACGCCCCCGTACTCGTCCACGACGATCGCCATGTGCTGGTTCGTGCGGCGAAACTCGGCGAGGAGCGCCGCAAGGTCTTTCGTCTCCGGCACGACGTACGCCGTGCGGACGAGCCCGTTCACCTCCACGTTGTCGATCCCGCGGTCGTAGAGCGCTTTGAAGAGGTCGCGCACGTGGAGGATCCCGAGCACGTCGTCGAGGGATCCGCGGTAGACGGGATAGCGCGTGTACGGGGAGTCGATCACCGCGGCGAGCGCCTCCTGCGGGGGCAGCTCGACCGAGAGCGCGACGACCTGCGGACGCGGAACCATGACCTCGTGCGCCTCCTTGTCCGCGAAGTCGAAGACCTTGTACACCATCTCCTCCTCGGCCGTCTCGATCGCCCCGACGTCCTCGGCCTCCGCGACGAGGTGCCGGATGTCCTCTTCGCTGTTCGCGGTCAGCCCGGCGCGCCCGGGTGGAACGCGGAAAAGGCGGGCGACGCTGCTCGCGGACTTGTCCAGGACCCAGACGAGCGGGGCGAGGACCTTGCCCAACCAGTCGAGGGGCACGGCGAGGAGGACGCCGAGGCGCTCGGCGCGCTGGAGGGCGACGGCCTTCGGGACGAGCTCGCCCAGGACGACGCTCAGGTACGTGAGGACGAGGAAGGCGACGAGGAACGAGATCCCGCGCGGGACCGAGTCGCCGAAGAAGCCCGACACGAGCGGCTCGCCGACGGCGCCGAGGAGGATCCCGAAGACCGTGATGCCAACCTGCACCGTGCTGATGAACCGGACCGGCTGGTCCATGAGGCGCAGCGCGACGTCGGCACGCTTGCTCCCGGACTTGGCCAGATCCTCGAGACGGGCGCGCCGCCCCGTGACGAGCGCGTACTCGGCGGCGACGAAGAGCGCGTTGCCCGCGACGAGGGCGAGCACGACGGCGATGCGGGAGAGATCGTTCACGCCCCGCTCTCCGGGGCGCGGGGACTGGGCGGTTGCTCGTCCAAGAGGTGGTCAGAGGATAGCCGAGTGAAGGGCGGAACCCCGCGCCGCGCAGGGGGAAATCCTAAAGTCGCGCGCCGAAACGCCGACTACTATCGTCAGCAGGGAGCGTTGGAACACTGCCAACTGAAATCACTTGCCTGATCGCCGATGACCACGAGGTCGTCCGCGAGGGTCTCCGCCTTTCGCTTTCCCGGGCGCCGCACATCCGCGTCGTCGGGGAGGCCTCCGACGGGGCCGGCGCGATCTCGTTGGCGGAGAGGCGGCGACCGAACGTCGTGATCATGGACGTGCGGATGCCGGGCATGGACGGGCTCGAGGCGACCAAGGTCCTCCGGGAAAAGCTCCCGTCGACCTCGGTGCTCATCTTCACGGCGTACGGCGAGCGAACGCTCCTCGGTCGCGGCCTGGAGTCCGGGGCCAAGGGCTACATCCTGAAGGAGGCGCCGCACCAGACGCTTCTGCGCGCGATCGAGAAGGTCGCGAACGGCGAGGGGTACCTCGACCCAGCGCTGATGCCGGACTTCCTCGCCCGTGACAAGGAGGACATGCTGACCGCGCGGGAGCGCGAGATCCTCCAGCTCCTCGCCGACGGCATGTCGAACTCGGACGTTGCGCAACGGCTCTTCATCAGCCAGGAAACCGTCAAGAGCCACGTGCGGCACATCCTCGCCAAGCTTGAGGCCGACACGCGCACGCACGCGGTCGCAATCGCGCTGCGTGAGGCGATCATCGATTAGCGCCCGCTCTCGGCTTCCGGAAGCGCTCGTCGCGACGGTCGTCGGTGCTGCCGCGGTCGCAGGCCTCGGTCTGGCCGTCTCGAGCCCCAGGGTGGCCGCGGGCGGCCTCGTGGCTGCCGCGGGCTTCGCCGGCGCCCTCGCCGTTTTCCTCATCGTCTCCGAGCGCCGCCGCCACGAATCGGCCGAAGGCGAGCTCGCCGGCCACGCCCGGTTCCTGGAGGCTCTGGTCGAATCGATCGCCGTCGTCTCGCAGTCCCACGAGCCGCGAGCCGTCCTCGACCGTACGTGCGCCGAGGCGCAGCGCCTCTTCCGCGCTCAGGCGGCCCGGGTCATTCCCCCCCATGAGCCCCCCGTCGACCCCGCGCGCGAGGCCGACGAGGTCCTCCGTGTTCCGCTGCGGGCCGGGGAGAGCGCGATCGGGACGCTCGAGCTTCGACGCCGGGAGCCGTTCCCGCGCGTCGATCTCATGCGGGCGACCGTGCTCGCCGACTTCGCCTCGCGCGCTGTCGAGACCGCTCGTCTCATCGCCGAGGCGAGGGAGCGCGAGGAGGAGCGGGCGCGGCTGACCGAACGTCTGATCACGGCCGAGCAAGACGAGCGACGGCGCCTCTCGATCTTCCTCCACGACGGACCCCTGCAGTCCATGTCGGGGATCGCGCTCATGCACGACGCCGCCCTCGCGGCCGTCCGCGAAGGTCGCTACGACGACGCCGTGAGGGTGATCGAGGGCTCGCTCGCGCGCGAGCGCGACACGATCCGCACCCTGCGCGACCTCTCGTTCGCGATCGAGCCGCTCGTGCTGCGCGACCAGGGGTTCGCGGCCGCGGTGGACTCGCTCGCGGAGCAGGTGGAGGGATCCCACGAGATCCACGTCGAGACGGACGTGGCCGGCGGCGAGGCGCTTGCCGAGAAGGCGCAGGTCGCGCTCTACCAGCTGATCCGCGAGGCGATCAACCAGGCCGTCCGGCGCCGGCCGAAGCGGGTCCGCGTTCTCGTCACGAGCGACGGCGATTCGTTCACGATCGAGATCGAAGATGACGGCGTCGGCGAGCGGCGCCGCGGAGGTATCGACGACCTGTCCGAACGCGTCCACGTCCTTAGCGGTCGCGTCAGCGTGGATCGCCGCCCAGAAGGGGGAACGAGCGTGCGCGTCGTTCTCCCGGCCTACAGCGGCCGGGCCGACGCGGCGGGCGCCGTTCCCGACGCGGCGTCGAGTTAGACTCGGGCCGCGATGGCCGAGGGGAGCGGTGCTCATCTGCTCTTCGTCTGGAAGGCCTCCGGCTACGAGCTCGCGGAGCGCGAGGGCGACCCTCCCGCTCCCGGGAGCGACGTCGAGGAGAGCTCGCAGCGCTTCGTCGTCGTCAAGGTCGCCGCGTCGCCGCTTCCCGGCGACGAGCGGCCCTGCGCCTACCTCCAGCCGCGCTAGCGTCGACCCCGGTCGGACGCGACGGCGTCCTCGGCGGCGACGAGCCCGAAGACGAGCGCGGAGGCGAGCGTGCTCGCCCACCCGCCCGTCGAGATTCCGCCGGCGTCCGCTCCCACGACCCAGAGCCCCTCCGCGGCCCGCGCTCTCTCGTCGATCCGAATGCCCCCAAGCGTCGTCGTGATGCCGGCGACGACCTCCACAACGGTCTCGCCCCTCCGGCGTTCCACGCGTCCACCCGCCGCCAGTGCCGCCTCGAGCATCTCGCGCACCGTGCGCCTCCGCACGGAGGCGTCGAGCGCGTCGTCTGCAACGTGGAACCACGCCCGCCCGCGCGGCTGGCGGGCGATCCACTGCGCGACGTCGATCTCGGACCACGTGCGCGCCGCGTACGCGTCGCCGCGCTCGTTGACCACGCGCGCATGTCTCGCGAACGACTGCGCGAGGCGACGGAAGTCCGGCTCCCCGACCCGGGCAGGCGGCGCCGGCATCGCCCGCCCCCAGAACTCGTCCATGCCGTCGCTCAGCCCGGCGCCGCGGAGGAGCGCGAGCCGCAGGCCGTCGCCGACGCTCCAGGGGTTCGCGCGCAGAAGGAGCGCGCGCGCCTCGGGGGTCACGTAGCGGCGGACGAGGGCCTCGTCGCCCTGGAAGCCTCCGGTCGCGAGAACGACGGGAGCCTCGGAGGGGAGCTCGTTCAGCGGCCTCCGCAGGCGGACCTCGCCGGCGCTGCGAACGAGCGCCTCCGTGAGCCTGCGCGTGTCGAACCGAACGCCCGTCGTGAGCGGGTTTCCCGTCTCGCGCGTGAGCGCCGGAGCGCCTCGCGACTCGAGCCACGAGAGCGCGTCGTCGAGGCGCTCCCACACGAGCCGCTGGAGCGCCGTCTCGCCGCGAGGGCACTCCTTCCGGAACTGCTCCCACTCGCGGTAGCGCCAGACGAACCCGCCCGAGAGGAGCATCGAGCCGCCCGCGCGGTCGCCCTTCTCGTGCACGACGACAGACGCGCCGAGCTCGCGCGCGCGCGCGGCCGCGACGAGGCCCGCCATCCCGGCGCCGGCGACGAGGAGATCCGGCTGGCGACGGCCGGTCAGACGAGCGAGAACGTCGGCTTGTGCTCGACGTACTCGATCTTCACCCGCTCGGGGCCCCAGATGAAGACGGCCTTCGTGTTCGGCGCGTCCACCACGTCGGCGACGTCGAGGCCCCGCTCGCGCGCCTCCTCGAGCTGCTCGTCCGCCGAGGCGACGAGGACCGCGATGTGGTTCAGGAGCGGGTTTCGCGGCTCGCCCGGATCGCCCACGTGGAACTCGACGTACGCACCTCCGGCCTCGACCCGAGGCTCGCCTCCCGGCCCCGGCAGCGCGGGCGCGAAGCCGAGCTCGAGGTAGCGCTCTGCCGTTCTCTCCGGGTCGCGCGAGAACAGGGCCACATGGTCAAGGTCGTAGGCGACGTCCGTCCTCGCTTCCACCACGCGCACGACGAGCCCGTCCGGGAGTGTCACCTCGTCGGCCCCGCCGAGCAGCCCGCTGGCGGCTGCGACGTCGGGCACGCGCAGGGCGACGTGCTTGAGCGCACCGCGCTCCCGCTCGCCGTCGCCTCCGAAGAGCGTCAGCTTGCCGCGCCGGGCATCGGCACCGACGAGCGTGAAGGCGTCGGTGCGGTCGATCGCGTGCATTCCCAGGCGCGTCGTCGCTTCTTCCGCGATGGCGTCGCGCTGGGAGACCCAGAGGGCCACGTGATCCAGCTTCTCGATCTGCATGGGCGAGAGATCCCCCGAAGGATCGCGATTCAAAACGGCGGCTCCCTGGGGATCATTCCCACGTGGCGACGAGCGGGGGGAAGGTGCTGGTGATCGCGGCGCGCCAGCCCGAGTTCGCGGCGCTGCTCGAGGAGGACGGGTTCGACGTCGAGTTGCGGACGCGGCCCCTCGACGACGCTGAGGACCCGAGCGCGGACGTCGTCGTCGTCTTTCGCGGCCGCCTGATCGGCCGTGGCCAGGCCTCCGCTTTCGCGGCTCGCGGCATTCCCGTCGTCGAGGTTCTCACGGTCGAGCCGCCCGGGACATCCTCCGCCGGCTGGATCCGGCTCTCGAACCGGATCGGAAAGTCGGACCTCGCGCAGGTCGTCCACGCCGCGGCCGACTGGGCGCGCTCGCGCTGCCGCGAGCCGGCGCTCGGCCTGAGCGACGGCTAGCCCCGCCCGCTCGCGATCCGCGCAGCCTCCGGAAGGCTGCCGAGACGGAGCATCGCGAGAACGCCGAGCGCGGGACCCGGGGCGAGCACGGCGAACGCCCAGCGCCACCCGACCGCGTCCGCGACCAGGGGGACAAGCCAGATGGTGGCGACGGTCAGCGTGAACCCGGCCGCGAGCTGGAGTGCGAGCGCCGTGGCGACGTACCGCTGCTCGGCGAGCTCCGTGACCAGCGTCGAGAACTGCGCCGAGTCGGCCACCACGGTGAAGCCCCAGACCAGGGCGACCGCGACGAGGAGCGGAAGCGGCGCGTCGCGCAGGAGGCCGATCGTGAGCGCGCACGCGCCCGAG
>JACVSB010000388.1 GCA_014534155.1 Thermoleophilia bacterium | reverse complement strand
TTCCCCCTCCACGGCTGGCTCCCCGACGCCTATCGCGAGTCGTCCCCCGAGGTCGCGGCCGTTCTCTCGGGCGTGATCTCGAAGGCCGCCACGTACGGCCTCCTGCGTATCGCGCTGCCGAAGTTCCCCGATCCTGTCGACGACCTCCGGATCCTCGTCCTCGTCGTCGCCGCGGTCGGCCTCGTCTACGGCTCGCTGCTCGCGTTCCGCGCCCCCGACGTGCGCGGCGTGATCGCCTACTCGAGCCTCGCCCAGCTCGGGCTGATCACGCTCGGCATCTTCGCGGGTAACGACCTGGGCCTCGACGGCGCGGTCCTCCACATGGTCAACCACGGGCTCATCTCGGCGGCGCTCTTCCTGCTCGCGGGGGCGATCGAGCGGCGCACGACGACGGGCGACTTCGCGCGCCTCGGCGGGATGGCGCGGGGGCGGCCGGCGCTGGCCACGGTGCTCATGGTGACCGGCATAATCGCCCTGGCGGTTCCCGGGTCGGCGGCGTTCGCCGGTGAGTTCCTGATCCTCGCCGGGGTGTTCGAAGAGGGGTGGGCGTGGGCCGTCGTCGGCGCCGGCGCAATCGTCCTCGCCGCGATGTACATGCTCCGGATGATCTCCGCCGTCCTGCACGAGCGACCCGGCATCACCGTCTCGGAGCGCGCGCTCGACCTGCGCCCGGCGGAGCTCGGCGTGATCGTTCCTCTCGTCGCCTGCCTCCTCGCTCTCTCCGCGTGGCCGGCCGCGATCAGCGACCGCTCGTTCCCCGCTGACCGCGTGGACGCGTTCCTGACGAGCACGCGATCGGCGTCCGGGGTCCCGGCCGAGGAGCAGCTGTGAGACCGACGATCGACTGGTTCGCGCTCTCGCCCGTGCTCGTCCTGCTCGGCGCGTCCGGGATCGCTCTGATGGCGGCGGTCCTCGGGCCGCGCCGGGCTCGCACGCCGGTCGCCGCATTTGCCTGTGCGCTCGGCTTCTCCGGCGCGTTCGCCGCTGCCGTCCTCGTCTTCATCGAGAGCGCGGAGGCGGAAGCGGTGATCGCGGAGGCGATGCGCCGCGACCGCTTCGCCGCGCTCGCGCAGATG
>JACVSB010000234.1 GCA_014534155.1 Thermoleophilia bacterium | reverse complement strand
TGTCGTCGAGGGCGAATACCGCGAGGTCGAGGCGCCCGAGCGGCTCGTGCAGACGTTCCAGAACCACCTACAGACGCTCGAGTTCGAGGATCTCGGCGACCGGACGAAGCTGACGCAAACGATGCACTTCGCAACGAGCGAGGAGCGCGACACGACGATGCAGTACGGGGTCGAGGAAGGAGCGAAGGGGGGTTTCGCACGCGTCGACGCGCTGCTCCAGCGGCTACCGCTCGACGCGTGAGCCGCCGACGACGGCATCCGTGCCGTCGTCGAGCCGCAACCCAACGCAGGCGAGAAGCGCCCACCACCGGCCGAGGAGGAGACCCACTCCGAAGCCGGCAGCCTATGAGTGCCACGACGAGGATCCCGGCCCTATCGAGGTCCGGGGGGAACCGGTAAAGCGGCCGAGCCCGGCAACCGGCCGATCGAATCCGGCGTCAGCCGCGCTCGATGAGCTCCACCCGGTACCCGTCCGGGTCGCGGACGAAGCAGAGTCGCGAGCCGCCCTCACGCACCGTGTACGGCGGTCGCTCCGGCTCGATGCCTTCGCCGGCGAGCCGCTCGAGCGTTGCGTCGAGGTCCTCCACGCCGACGGCGACGTGCCCGTACGCGCTTCCCATCTCGTAGGTTCGTCCGTCGGTGTTCCACGTCAGCTCGAGCTCCTCGTCCTGGCCGGGGAACCCCAGGAAGTAGTTGGTCGCCTCGTGGTCCCCGTCGCGGATGATCGGGAGCTCCCGCCGACGCTCCATCCCGAGCGCCTCGTAGAACCCGCACGAGCGGTCCGGGTCGGTCACCCGGAGCATGGTGTGCAGGTAGCGGGCCACGTGGGCGAGCCTAGCGCACCGGCGTCCGCCGCTCGCCTCCGGAGCCCGCGGCCCGCGCGGGCGCCGCGGGGTCGGCGTCTGCGAGCAGGCGGCGCGCACGAGCGAGCACGGGAACTCCTTCGCCCTGGGAGAACCGGCCGAGCACGCCTCGCAGGAGGCCGGATGCTTCCCCGGCTCGCCCCTCGGCGAGCACGAGCTCGGCAAGGGCCGTGGCCGAGCGCAGCTCGAGGAGAAGGGCACGCTGCCGACGTGCTACCTCGACCCCCTGACGAAACGAGGTCTCGGCGGCCAGCGTGCGTCCCTCGGCGCGATGGAGCAGGCCGCGCGATCGGTGGAGCTCCGCCTCCGACACTCGCTCCTCGCTTCGCTCGAGCCCGCGGAACCCGTCCTCGACCATGGCAGTCGCCTCGCTCGCGTGGCCGAGCGCGGCGAACGCCTCAGCGACCTGGCTCAGGAAGTGGACCTTCATCACCGACGAGTGCGCGACCGCCGCACCGGCGGCGCCGACGGCGGTCTCTGCCATCCCTTCCTCTGCGGCCCCCCGCGCGAGAAGCGCGAGGCCGCGCACCGTCCGCCCCCAGGCGAGCCACATGGGGAGGCCGTACTCGCTCGCGACCTCGACGAGCTCCCCGGCTGTTCCTTCCGCGCGCGTGACGTCGCCGAGCAGGTGGTACAGCATGCTGTTCGCCGCGAGCGTGTACGCCAGCGTGAGCGGGTGCGCCACCGCCCGCGCGCTCCCCTCGGCCTCGCCCGCGTACGCGAGTGCCTCCTCGACCCGACCCGCCCAGCCGCGGGTGAGCGCTGTCATCGTCAGGCTCACCACCCCCGGCTCCTGCCCGTACGTGAAGATGTGGCTCCGGTGCTTCTCGGCGTCCCAGCGGGCGAGGACGTCGGCGAAGCACCCGTCGGCTGAGACCGGATCTCCCTGGAGGTACCGCGCGATGCCGAGGATGACGTCCGCCTCGATGAGAACGTCCTCGTCACCCGCCGCGTCGGCGAGGTCGCGCAGCCGGCGACCGAAGTCGGATGCTTTCGCGGGCTGCGCCGTCGAGGCATAGAAGGCGCCGAGCCCGTAGAGCGCTGGGGCGAGCTGCGAGGGATCGGCGACTCGGCGGCTCAGGGCTTCGGCGCGCGCGTACGCCGACTCGGCTTCCGGCGCCGCGTAGCCTCGCGCGGCCATGAGCCCGGTTCCGAGCGCAAGCTGGAACGCGAGCTCGAGGGCCCGAGTCTCGCGGTCCTCTGGGAGCGCGGCCAGGAGCTCGAGCCCGCGCTGGAAGTGCGTCACCGCCTCCTCCGTTGCCCACGAGCGCAGCGCTCGCTCACCGGCGCGCTGCCGGTAGCGGAGGGCGTCGAGGAGCTCGCCCGCCTCGGCGAGGTGCTGGGCGATCAGCTCGGGCTCGTTCTCGACGATCACAGGGAACGCTTCCTCCAGCACGCGCGCAATGCGGGCGTGGAACTGTCTGCGCGCGGAGCGAAGGAGTGACGCGTACGCCGCCTCACGGAGGAGTGCATGCTTGAAGACGTAGACGCGACCGCTCTCGCCGCCGTGCTCGTACAGGATCTCCGCCCGGACGAGCGTGTCCAGGGCCTCCCGCAACGTCCGGTCGTCCGCGCGGGAGACGGCGCGCAGGAGCTCCAGGCTGAACTCGCCCCCCAGGGCGAGGACCGAGGCGAGCTGGGCGAGCTCCTTGATCTCGCCCAGGCCGTCGAGGCGCGCCGCCAACGGGTTCTGGAGCGTCCCGGGAATCGTCTCCGCCTCGCTCGGCCCCGACTCGACCACCATCTTCAGCGTCTCCTCGACGAAGAGAGGAACCCCCGCCGCGCGTTCCGCAACCCGGGCTCGCATTCGGTGCGGCAGCGTCCGCCCGCCCAGCACCGCAGCCATGAGCTCGTCGGCGTCGGCCGCGTCGAGACGCTCCAGTCGCATTGTCGCGAGGCTCGTCGCCCCCTCCCACGGCGGCTCGAACTCGGGCCGCGCGGTTATGACGATGACGACGCGCTCACCGGCGACGTCCCGGAGCACGAGCCCGAGGAGCTCGAGGGTCGACGGGTCGGCCCAGTGGACGTCCTCGAAGACGGCGAGAACCGGCCGCGCCGC
>JACVSB010000242.1 GCA_014534155.1 Thermoleophilia bacterium | reverse complement strand
GCCGGCGCGGGCCTCGCGCTGGGCCTGTCGCAGCTCTTCGGCGGCTGGACGAAGTGGGGTTGGCCGACCCTCAGCCCGACGGTGTTCCTCCTCGGCTTCCTCCCGACGCTCGTCGTCGGCGGCTGGATTCTGCTCGCGAAGCAGCCGCAGGCCGGCATCGAGGAAGGCCGCTTCGACGAGTGGAGTGGCAGCCTGGGGGTCAGCGGGCTCGTGAACGCGCTGTTCGAGCTCTGGCCTGCGATCCCCTTCGTGATCGGGCTCGTGCTCGCGTTCTCGTTCGACACGACGGGCCCGCGCGCGCGCTTCCTCGCACCCGAGCACGCTCCTGCTGACGAGGACGTGCACGACTACCGGCGGGAGGACGTGCGCGTGGACGACTACCGCCGTGACGACGCGGGGACGCGCGAAGAAGTGCGCGAAGGCGACGCGGCGACACGCCGTGAGCTCGCCGAGAGGGAGGACGGCGAGCGGAGCGTGGCGGAGGAGCTTCGGGGCCGCGAGCCCGAGCGGACCGAGACTGGGGCGCGCACGAACGACCGGCGGGGCACCTTCTAGCCCGCCGAAGTCGGCAGCGGTGGGGCGCCCCGAGGGCGCCCCACCGGCTTCACTCCCACAAGGGACGCCCGAGGGGCGAGAAAACGCCGATCTAGACGGTGTGGACTCGTCCGAGCCGCGTCGCCGCCACGCCGGCATCTCCCGCCTCCTTCTGGACTACGCCGCGCTCGAGCGCGTGCTCGCCCCGGGCGAGCGGGACGGAGCCGCTCGCCTTGCGAGCGCGCTCGGGCCGGAGCTGGCCGCCCGCCTCGTGGGGGCGCTCGCCAGCGGGCCACGACCGCGCCGCTCCTAGGAGCGGTAGCGGTCGCCTCCGAAGAGGAGCACGTAGAAGAAGATGCCGACCGCGACCACGAGGCCGAGCAGGAAGGCGACCCCGCCCGACACGTCGACGGAGAGAAGGAAGACCCACACGAAGAGGCCGAGGCCGAGGGCCCACAGGAACGACGTGAAGCCGTGGCTGAGGGCGGGCGGCCGCACGGCGGCCACTCTACTCGTCCCGCGTCACGACATCTGAACGGGACCAAAAGTTCACCGAGCCGGTGGGGTGTTCGTCCCCCGCTCGAACCGACGTTCCCCTTCCGGGTACTGCCGCTCCGAGTGGCTTCGACCTACTTGCCCTCCGTGCTCGGCGCAACGGGGAGACTAGGGGGCGGGTCGAAAGGCGTCAAGCAATCGGAACTGAAAAAAGATGCAAATTGCGAAGAAGAGTTACTTATCCACATTTCCACAGGCAATTCGCCCCGTCTGAGGGGCGCTGTGGATAAAACTCCAGGACCTGGCCACGGGAGCGGCGTCGTGCCAGCGCCCCGCCGACCTCGCCCGCGCGCCCGGCGGAAGAGCGAGTCCCCGAGTCGGAAGCACGGGGCCGGGGCAGGCGGGCGGGCAGGAGCGCGCCTCGAGGCGTGGAGCGGGACGGGACGCCGCGGGACGGGATCCGCTTCGACTTGACATAACGCCGGTTCTCGTGCATTCGCGTGTTCGCCCGAACTTTGCTCCGAGCCGCCGTTAGGCACGCCGGCGGCGCTTGGGTCCGGCAGACCCGGTTGCTAGGCTAGGCGCCGCTCGATGGGGAACGAGGCCGCGACGCTCCTCCAGCACGAAGAGATCCAGCTGCTCTTGGAGCGCGGCGAGACGACGGGTTTTCTCGACGCGGTCGACGTGACGGACATGGTCGACGCGCTCGAGCTCGAGCAGCAGGACGTGGATGCCCTCCACCGCGAGCTCGAGGAGCGAAACGTGGAGATCGTCGAGCCCGCAAAGGAGCCGGTCAAGGAGCCGACGGCACCGCCGCGCAAGGCCCCGGAGGACAGCGTCGAGACGACGACCGACGCCCTCCAGCTCTTCCTGCGCGAGATCGGACGCCATCCGCTCCTCACGGCGGCCGAGGAGGTCGAGCTCTCGAAGCGGATCGAGCGCGGCGACATGTCGGCGAAGAGGCGGATGATCGAGTGCAACCTGCGGCTCGTCGTCTCGATCGCGAAGAACTACCGCAACCAGGGTCTCCCGTTCCTGGATCTGATCCAGGAGGGGATGTTCGGGCTCATCCGCGCCGTCGAGAAGTTCGAGTGGCGGCGCGGGCTCAAGTTCTCCACGTACGCGACCTGGTGGATCCGCCAGGCGGTCGCGCGGGCGATCGCCGACAAGGCGCGGACGATTCGCGTGCCGGTGCACGTGGTCGAGCGGATGCAGAAGATGCAGCGGGCGGAGCGCTACCTCTTCACGAGCCTCGGCCGCGAGCCGACGCTCGAGGAGATCGCCGAGGAGGCGGGCCTCCCGCTTCAGCAGGCGCACGAGGTGCGCGCGGCCGCGCGCGCTTCGACGAGCCTCGACCAGCCGATCGGCGAGCAGGAGGACGCCGTTTTCGGCGACCTCGTGGCCGGGGACGACCCTCTGCCCGAGGAGGTGACGGAGCGGCGGCTGCAGAAAGAGGCGCTCGACCGCGCCCTCGAGTCGCTGCCCGAGCGCGACCGCCGCGTCCTCGAGCTTCGCTACGGGCTCTGCGGCGAGGAGCCGCACACGCTCGAGCACATCGGCCGCCGCCTGGGCCTGACGAGGGAGCGCGTCCGCCAGATCGAGGTTGAATCGCTGGCGCGGCTCTCCTCCCTGCGG
>JACVSB010000173.1 GCA_014534155.1 Thermoleophilia bacterium | reverse complement strand
CGCGACGCGCCGCCTCGCCGAGCGCGCCCGGGCGGTGCCGGCGTTAGGATCGTCCGGACCGTCGCCGAGCTGCGCGATGCGCTCGCCGGAGACCGGCGCGCGGGAGAGACGATCGGGCTCGTGCCGACGATGGGCGCGCTGCACGCGGGGCACGCATCCCTCCTCGCGGCCGCGCGCGCTGAGTGCGACCTCCTGGTCGCGAGCATCTTCGTCAACCCCGCACAGTTCCCCCCGGGGGAGGACTACGCCGCCTACCCACGGAACGAGGACGGCGACCTGCGCGCGCTCGCGCGCGCGGGCGTCGACGTCGCCTTCCTGCCCGCCGTGGAGGAGATGTACCCGCCGGGCTTCCAGACCTGGGTGGACGTCACGGAGCTCTCGCACGGCCTCGAGGGAGCGGCGCGGCCGGGGCACTTCCGCGGTGTCGCGACGGTGTGCCTCAAGCTCTTCAACGTCGTCCGGCCCGACCGTGCGTACTTCGGGCGCAAGGACGCGCAGCAGGCGGCCGTCGTCGCGCGCATGGTGCGCGACCTGAACCTCCCGGTCGAGCTCCGCGTCCTCCCCACCGTCCGTGACGAGGACGGCGTGGCCGTGAGCTCGCGGAACGCGCTCCTCTCGCCCGGAGAGCGCAGCGCCGCCCGCGCGCTCCCTCGCGCGCTCGCGGCCGGCGAGCGGGCCTTCCGCGCCGGCGAAGATCCCGTTTCGGCCGCGCACGCCGTACTCTCCGAGGAGCCCGCGCTCGTCCCGGACTACGTCGAGGTCGCGCGGTGGAACGGGCACACCGTCCTCGCCGCGGCGGTGCGGACGGCGCGCACGCGGCTGATTGACAACGTCGTCCTCGAGGAGGCGGCGTGACGGCCGCCCGCAGCCGGGAGGCGAAGCTTCCGCTGACGGAGCTCGCCGAGCTGAAGCGCCGCGGCGAGCCGATCGTGATGGTGACGGTGTACGACTACCCGACCGGGCGACTCGCGGACGCGGCCGGCGTGGACGTCGTCCTCGTGGGCGACTCCGCGGCCATGACCGTGCTCGGGTACGACTCGACCGTCCCGGCCACGATGGACGAGATGGTCATGCTGGCGCGCGCGGCAGCCCGTGGAGCCGGCCGGCCGCTCGTCGTCGGCGACATGCCGTTCGGGTCGTTCCAGGTCTCGGACGCCGACGCCGTGCGAAACGGCATCCGGCTCGTGAAAGACGCCTGTGTGGATGCGGTCAAGGTCGAGGGCGGCGGCCCGACGCTCTCGCGCGTGCGCGCGCTCGTCGGCGCCGGGATCCCGGTCATGGGCCACGTCGGCCTGACGCCGCAGTCCGCCACGATGCTCGGCGGCTACCGCGCGCAGGGCCGCACAGCAGAGCGGGCGCGGGCCGTGCTCGACGACGCGCTGGCGCTCGAGGAGGCAGGCTGCTTCGCGATCGTCCTCGAGGCGGTGCCGGCGGAGGTCGCGGCGCGGGTGACCGACGCGCTCGCGGTGCCGACGATCGGGATCGGCTCAGGCCGCGAGTGCGACGGGCAGGTGCTTGTTCTCCACGACCTCCTGGGCCTGCACGACGGCCGCTCCCCGCGCTTCGTCAAGCGCTATGCGGAGATCGGAGCCGCGATCGAGGACGCGCTTGCCCGCTACGCCGCGGACGTCCGCGCGCGCTCCTTCCCGGGGGACGAGCACACGTACGGGATCCCGGACGAGGAGCTCGCGCGCTTCCAGGCGCTCGCCCGCTAGCCCCTCAGGCGAGTCGTGGCGCGAGCGACGGCTGCAAGACGAGCGCTAGGGCGTAGAGCGCGAGCAGGGCGAGCACGAGCGCCCCCAGGGTGCGAACGACAGGCCAGGCGTAGACCGTGCGGACGCCAACGACGAGAAGGGCCGCCGCCCAGAGGAAGAACCCGCTCTGGAGCGCGTCGAAGGCCCAGCGCGAGGAGGCCGTCTCGTCCGCGCCGCCGGAGCGGAAGAGGTCGGCGCCGTACGCCGCGAAGCGCAGCGGAAGAAGCACGAGGAGCGAGAGTGCGAGGGGCGCCGCCGCGAAGGCGAGAATGTGGCGTGCCTGGCGGTAGGAGCCGCGGCCGCCCGCCGCGCGGATCCCGAGCGCGACGGCGCCGCCGCCGAGCCAGTACGTCGCGGCGCCGTACAGCGTGCCCGAGAGGAAGACGAGCACCGCGACGACGAGCGCGTCGCGCTCGGGGCTGTCCAGCAGGTTCCCGACCGACGGCGTGGCGAGCACGCCCGCAATCCCGGCGAGGAGCGTCAGGGCGAGGACAGGCTCTGCCCGTGCTTCCGCCTCGCGCTCGGAGTCGTCGCGGATCCCCACGAAGGCCGAGCGCGGGCTCGTGAGCGCCGCGAGCGCGCGAAGCCACCAGTGCGCCTCGCGCGACCGCCCCGCTGCGGCCGCCTCGTCGCTCATGGGGCGAGCGTAGCGAGAAGGGGTGTGCCCGCTCACGCGTGCGCGACGCGCGCCGATAGAGCGTCTGTGCCACGGCTCTCCAGGCGGGCGAGAAGCGCGGTCCTCGGGGCCGCCCTCCTGTCGATCGCGGCGATCGCCGCGGACTCTGTCATCGCCCGCGGAAGCCCCCCACCGATGACGGTCTGCGTCGGCAAGAGCTTCTCGATCGACCGCTACTACGATGCCACGCCGGCCCGGCCTTGG
The DNA here is from genome assembly GCA_014534155.1 of Thermoleophilia bacterium. The sequence continues at coordinate 1,742 of JACVSB010000173.1, read as the reverse complement.
ACCAGCATCAGCGTCTTCTCGCCGAGCGGGACCCGGATCCTCTACCGGGCCGGTCGGGATCTTGCCAAGTCGCCGTTCAGCGTGCGGGCGCGGCGCACGGGCGCGTACCGGACGGTGTACCGACGGTCGGGGAGGTCGCTCGCCGTCGAGACGAAGGCCGTCCGCTGCGCCGACGGCGGCGTCCGCCTCTCCGATGACGACAACGGCAGTGCGATGCTCCGCCTCACCGGCTCCGCGCCGGGGCAGGAGGCCGAGGCCTGCATCCTCGTCACGTACACCGGCGGCTCGAACGCGCGGGTCCGGCTTTACGGACGCACGGGCGGGAGCGGCCTCGAGGACTACCTCGAGCTCACCGTCGTGCGAGGAGTGCTCGACAAGCCGCGCTTCCGCCGCTGCGACACGTTCCGGCCGGACGCCGCCGACCTCAAGGGCCTCGGGCGAGGCGTCGTCTACCGGGGCACGCTGGCGGAGTTTCCCGACTCCTGGAGCTCCGGCCTCGTCGACCCCCGGCGCAACCTCCCTGAGCGCTGGACGCCGGGCGAGTCGCACGCCTATCGCTTCCGCGTCGTGCTACGCGACGACGACCGCGCACAGGCGCTGAGCGCGCTCCAGTCCTTCACCTGGGAGGCTCGCGCGCTCTAGGGGCCTGTCTGGAAGCCCTCGCGCGCCGGGTGAGCTGCAAACCGGGCGCTGACGGCGTCCTCGGTCCGCACATGTTCCGGCATATCCGCCCGCCCTGCGTCCTGGCCAGCGCGCGGTTTTTCGCGTGCCCCGGCATCACGTAGGTTCCCGGACAGGTCCGTAGGCGCGCCGAGCACGACCACCCTTCCTCGTGCCCGAGGGATCCCCCGACGGGGGGTCGTTCTCGGCTCTTTCTTGTGCCGATGGCCACGGTTGACTCAGCGGGGCGCGTAAAGGAGAAGCATGGCTAGTCGAAATCGGAAGCTGCTCTCGTCGGTCCTGGTCCTCGGCGTGATCGGGAGCGTCGCCGGATGGGGCGCGTTCTCGGCCTTCACGGCGACGACGAGCAACGCGGGCAACGAGATCAGCGCAGGATCCGTCGTGATCAGCCAGCACGCCGGCGCGACCACGCTCTACTCCACGTCGAACCAGCGTCCCGGAGACCCGATCTCGAAGTGCGTGCGCGTCACGTACGGCGGCTCTCTCACCGCCGCCGTGAAGCTGTACGTCTCGAGCGGCGTCACGAACGGGAGCGCCTTCAACCTGAAGGTGGAGCGCGGGAGCGGGCTCGCGTCTCCCGATGCCACGATGAACTGCACGGGCTTCAGCTCCGAATCTACGGCGTACGACGGCGGTCTGGGCTCGTTCCCGACGACGTACGCCGGCGGCGTCGCGGGCAAGGCGGGTGGCGACACCTGGGACGCCAATCAGGCCGTCGACTACCGCTTCACGATCTCGGTCGTCGACGATTCGACCCCGGGTGCGCGGACGTCGGCGCTCGGCTCCGGCACCCATGTGTTCACCTGGGAGGCCCGGAACAACTAGGAACGCCTCTCCCGATCGTGTCTCTCGCGGGGAGCAGCTCTCGGAGCCTGCTCCCCGCTGATCGGAGAGTCGATTCATGATGCTTGCGGCCAAGCACACCCCCGTCGACGTCCTCGCCATCACGGCCGGGGTCGTTCTCGCCGGTCTCCTCCTCGTGGGGTGGCGCGTCGAGGGCGGCACCGCGCTGTCGCCGGCCGAGCTCGATCTGGTGACGGCGTCGTCCCAGGACGTCGCGG
>JACVSB010000048.1 GCA_014534155.1 Thermoleophilia bacterium | reverse complement strand
GCGGCGGAGGACGAGCATGGTCAGGGCCGAGCTCGGACGAAGACTAGGACTTCCGCGAGGGGAAGATAGGCCGGTCGGCCCATGGAGTCGAGGGCAGCCGGCTCGCATAATCACGCCGATGAACGAGCTTTCCGCCCTCGTCGAGCAGATCGGCGCCCTCGTGGACGCCGACGACCCTACCCAGCTCCGCCGCGAGACGGTGGAGCGAACGCTGACGGACGGCTACGCCTACGCGCTCGTGCTCGAGGGCGAGAGCCTCCGAATCGAGCGGGAGATCGCCCTCTCGGTGGAGGGGATCAAGCGGGGCGACTCGTCCGCGGGGCTCGCGGAGCTGGCCGAGCGCCTCGCCGCGAACGAGCGTGACCTGACGCGCCTGCGCCGGGTCCTGCGCATGCTGCACCGGCGGCTCGAGGGCCTCGGCGACGTACAGCGCCAGGCTGCGCTCGAGCGCGCCTGAGCGGCCCGCGTCGCGTTACACGATGCCGGAACGGACCGCATAGACCGCGGCCTGGATCCGGTTTTCGATCTGGAGCTTCATGAGGATGTTCGAGATGTGGTTCTTGACCGTCTTCGGGCTGATGAAGAGCTCCTTGGCGATCTCGGCGTTGTCCTTGCCGATCGCGATCAGCTTCAGGACCTCGAGCTCCCGGTCCGAGAGGTCGGCGCGAACCGTTTCCCGGCGCTGGCTCTGCGGCGCCTGTGAGCGTAGGAGCTGCAGCACCTTCGCCGCGATCTGCGGCGAGATCAGCGACTCCCCCGCCGCGGCGGCGCGGATCCCGGCCACGAGCTGCTGGATCGAGGAGTCCTTGAGCAGGTAGCCGCAGGCGCCCGCCATCACGGCATCCACGATGTCCGCGCTGTCGGCGGAGATCGTGAGCACGAGCACCCGCGTCCGCGGCGCCAGCGCGGTGATCTCCCTCGTCGCCTCGACGCCCGATATCCCGGGCAGGTTGAGGTCCATGACGACGACGTCGGGTGCGAGGTCGCGCACGTGCTGCAGGGCGGCGTCGCCCGTCGCAGCCTCCGCGACGACGTGCAGGCCCTGCTCCCCGAGGAGGCTGACGAGACCCGTCCGGAAGAGGTCGTGGTCGTCGACGAGGAGCACCCGCGGCTCGTCGATCTCGCCGGCCAAGCCCACATGGTCGCCTGTCGACCGCACCCCCACCCTACCGTTCTTCTGACCGCGCCCGCGATTCTAGTGCGTGTTAGCGCAAAGTGATAGTGACGGTCCGCCGGCCCCACGCTCGCGCCTGGGACTCCGTCGGGAACCACACGTCGATCATGGCGCCGCTGATCGCGCCGCCCGTATCCGCGGCGACGCCCGCTCCGTAGCCGGGGATCGTCATGCGCGTGCCGAGCGGGATGACCGACGGGTCGACCGCGACGACTCCCCAGCCGGCCGGCACGCCCGTGGCCGTCGCGCCGCGAAGCGAGTAGCCGGACGCCTCGACGACCATCGTCCCGGCGGTCGCGGCGGGGACATCGGCCCCCGGTGCCGCGGGGGCGATCGGAGGAGCCGCCGCCCCCGCGCCGCTCCCCGACGCTTCCGCCTCGATCTCCTGCGAGCGTGCTTCGGCGCGCTTCGCCCGTTCCTCGAGCGCCGCGAGCTCGACCCGATTCGCCCGCCGCTCGGCGACGACGCGTGCGAGGAACGCACGACGCGCCCCCACCGCCGCGGCAAGCTTCGACGCCGTCGAGGCCTCGTTCGCGACGAGACGCTCGAGCCTCCGCTCGCGTAGGGAGAGCTCGTACTCCAGCGCCTGGAGCTTCTTCCGCGTCCCGCGCACCTGGGCGACGATGCGCGTGTCCTGCTCCGCGAAGCGCCCCAGGTTGTCGAGGTTCGAGAGCGCGTCGTCGAGCGACGTCGACCCGAGCAGGACGGCGAGAGGGTCGGGGTCGTCCTGCACGTAGAGCTGGTGTAGGCGGTCGCTCAACCGCCGCTCGGCTTCCCCGAGCGAGCGACGCGCGAGAGCGACCTCCTTGCGCGCCTCCGCCCGCTGCTCGCGGACGCCGGCCGCCTCGCTTTGAAGCTCGGAAAGCCGGGCGCGCGCGCGGGCGAGGCTGGACTCGAGCGCGTAGAGATCCAGGAGAGCCGCGCGCGACTTCGCCGCGAGAACGGCGCCTCGGTTCTCGAGGCGCCTGGCGTCGCGCGCGGGATCGGAAGCGCGGACGGCGTCTGCGGTCCCGCCGGCGAGCAGGAGCGCGGAAGCGGCGAAGACGGCGAGCGAAAGACGGCGGGTGCGGGTTCGCATCACGGCGGCCGCTCGCACGGGCGGCCAGGCTAGCACGGGGGCGCAATGCCGTACGGCGCGAGCGCGCGGCGCGCGAGGGGTAGACGGGGGGTCGACCCTTCTTGCCCTTCGTCGGCCGACGTTGTTAGGATCGCCCGCTTGTGTCGGCGAGCAGGCTTCACTGCCCGCCCCCGGGGGCCGACGGGCGTCGCCAGCTGATTCGCCCGTCGAGAAGAGAGGTCGCGATCGCCGTCCTCGCGGCGGCGCTCGCTCTCCCTGCCGCGACACACGCGGAGCCGCTGGCGTCGAAGCGGGCCGAAGCTGACGCGGTCATGGCGCAGATCCACGACCTCGACGCGTCAGTCGAGAGGACGGTCGAGGACTACAACGCCGCGAGGGTTCGCCTCGACGAGATCCGGGAGAAGGAGCGTGAGAACCGCAGGCACCTCGAGCTCGCGCGCTCGAATTCGCGGCAAGCGCAGGCGGCGCTCCAGCAGCGCCTCCTCGCGCTCTACACCTCGGCGAGCCCGACCGCACTGGAGATCATCCTCGGCGCCGAGAGCCTGGACGACCTCCTCTCGCGCGCCGACGCCGTGAGCCGCTTCTCGGAGCAGGACGCGAGGATCGTTCGCGAGCTGCGCGCGTTCCGGGCCGAGATCAAGCGCCGGAAAGCAGAGCTCGCGAAGGCTCGCGCGGCGCAGGAAGCGGCCGTCGCCGAGCTGGCCCGGAAGCGGCAAGAGATCGAGGGCCAGCTCGCCGAGCGCCGGCGGCTCCTGTCGTCAATCAAGAGCGAGATCGCGCGGATCGAGGCGGCGGAGCGTCGGCGGCAGGAGCGGCTCGCCGCCCAGGCCAGGGAGAGGGTTCGAGCCAGCGTGCGGTCCTCGCAGCCTGCGAGCGAGGAGGGGAGCGAGGACGCGCCGGGCGCCGATGTCGGTGGAGGGTCGGAGGTCGCATCGCAAGCGGCGCCGCCGCCGACCCACGGCGGCGTGGTCGGCGTGGCCATGCGCTACCTAGGGACGCCCTACCGCTGGGGAGGATCCTCGCCCAGCACGGGCTTCGACTGCTCGGGCTTCACCATGTACGTCTTTGCGCAGGTCGGCGTCTCGCTGCCCCACAGCGCCGCCGGCCAGTACGGATACGGCGCGCCCGTGTCGCGCTCGGCGCTCCAGCCGGGCGACCTCGTCTTCTTCAACGGCCTCGGCCACGTCGGCATCTACGTGGGCGGGAACGCGTTCATCCACTCCCCGCACACGGGCGACGTGGTCAAGATCTCCAGCATGACGGGCTGGTACACCGACACCTACGTCGGCGCGCGCAGGATCTAGCGGCGCGGTTCACGCACGCGAGCGCCCGTCGCCGGCCCAGGCCCGGATGCGGACGCGCGTGCCTTCATCGGACGTCGCGAGCTCGACTTCGTCCGCGAGCGCGAAGATGAGGGGCAGCCCTCGTCCGCGCTCGACGTCGAGGCCCGTGCCGATGCGAAACTGGCCGCGGTTCGCGATCTCGACCTCGATCCCTTCGGGCCGGGCGGCGAGCGTGACGGCGATCGCCTCATCCTCGGCGTCCGGGTGGCGGAGCGCATTCGCGACCGCCTCCGTGGCAGCGACCTTGAGACCGAACGTCGCCTCGCGGGAGAGACCGCACTCTCGAGCGGCCCGCTCCACCGCTGCCCGCACGGCGGCGACGGACGCCGCGTCGTCCGTCACGGTCAGTCGAACCGCACGTTCTCGATCGTGGCGCTCGTGCATCCCCTCGTCGCGGGTACCCCGAAAAAAGGGTCGCTAACCAGCAGTTTCCCGCCGTGGCAGGGAACAGGGCCGCCGTCCAGAAACCCACGGTGCCGCTGGACGGCGGTACGCTGAGAGGCGCATGCGAACAATCTGGAACGGATCCATCAACTTCGGGCTCGTCAACATTCCGATCGGGCTCGCGGTTGCCCAGCAGCGCAAAGACGTCGCCTTCCGGACGCTCCATCGCGAATGCGGGACGCCGATCAAGCAGAAGCGCTACTGCCCGAAGCACGAGCGCGACGTCGAGGCAGACGAGCTGGTCAAGGGGTGGGAGTTCGCCAAGGGCCAGTACGTGATGGTCGAGGACTCGGACCTCGACTCCGTCGCGCTCGAGCGCACGCAGTCGATCGACATCGTGCGCTTCGTCCCGGTCTCGCAGGTCGACCCCGTCTACTTCGACCGCACCTACTACCTCGCGCCGGCGAGCGCGCTCGCACAGCGGCGGCCGTACGTGCTTCTTCTGGAAGCGATGAGGAAGACAGGGCTCGGCGGCGTCGGGAAGTTCGTCCTCTGGGGCAAGGAGAACCTCTGCCTCGTCCGCCCGCTCGGCGACTCGCTCGCGCTGGAGACGCTCTACTTCGCCGAGGACGTGCGCGCGCGAGCCGAGATCGACGAGGCGGTCGGCGAGACCGACGTGTCCGCTCCCGAGCTCGGGATGGCCGTCCAGCTCGTCGAGAGCCTCGCAGGAGACTACGACCCGGCCGAGTTCCGAAACGAGTACCGCGAGGAGCTCCGCGCGATGCTCGAGGCGAAGCTCGCGGGCGAGGAGATCACGCGGCCGGAGCCCGTCACGCCCGTGCCCGTGGTCGACCTGATGGAGGCGCTGAAGGCAAGCGTGGCGCAGGCGCAGGCGGCTCGGGGAAGCGGGAAGAGCTCGCGCCGCAGCTCGGGCGCGCGGAAGAAGGCGGCCGCTCGCTCCTAGTATCCGCCGTCGCTCCTCGCGGAGCGGCGCCGGTTCCCTACGCCGCCGGGGACTTGCGGGCGCCCGACGCCTGGAGCTGAGCCTCGAAGAGGCTGCGGTCGATCTTCCCCTGGTAGATCGGGATCGACTCCTCGAGGCACACGCGGATGACCTCTTCGCGCTCGATCCCGAGCTCCTTCGACAGCTCCTCGGGCGTCAGGTGGTTCGCCACGAAAGTCTCCTTCCTCTAGCGGGCACGAAAAACGCCCGCCGCGAGAGCCGGGCGGGCGAGGACGCGTCCGTTCCTGGGGCGTGCTGGCTCAAAGGCAGGCTCCCTTCGATGCCATCGGACGAAGGATAGTGGGAGCGCGGCGCTCCGGCCAGCGGCGGCTAGACAGGGTTCGGGAGCGCGACGAACTCCCACTCGACGCCGAACTCCTGAGCGAGGCGCGCCGCCAGCGCTTGAACCCCGGACGTCTCCGTCGCGTAGTGGCCCGCGGCCACGAAGTGGATTCCCGCCTCCTCGGCCGCGTGCTTCGTCGGCTCGGCTGCTTCGCCCGTCACGAAGCAGTCGTACTTACCGGCCACTGCGTCACCGAGGTGGCGCGCGGCGCCGCCCGAGCAGATGGCGACGCTCCGGACCTCGTCGGGGCCGCAGGGGAAGACGAGCGGTGCGCGGCCGACCACGTGCGCGATTCGCTCCTCGAGTTCTGCGATCGGCAGCGGCTCCTCGAGGCGACCGCCCCAGCCCACTTCGGCGAACCGCCGCTCGCGCTGAACGCCGAGCTCGCGGGCGAGATTCGCGTTGTTGCCGATCTCGGGGTGCGCGTCGAGCGCGAGGTGGTAGGCGACGAGCGAGAGGTCGGCGTCGAAGAGGGCGCGGAGGCGCTCCCGCATGAGCGCGTCGACGACCCGTGAATCACGGTCCCAGAAGAGGCCGTGGTGGACGATCACCATCTGCGCGCGGCGCTCGGCGGCGCGCTGGAAGAGCTCGCGCGACGCCGACACGCCGCAGGCGATCCGCGAGACGTCCTCGGCTCCGGCGACCTGCAGGCCGATCGGCCCGTAGTCCGGGTAGGAGGCAACCTCCAGAAGCTCGTCTGCGAAGGCGGTGATCTCGTCGCGCCGCGCCATCGGCTTACCCTATGCCCTCGCCGGGCCTCGTATCTCCCCGCGAGGCCTCTGGGGTGGGTTGCGCTGGGAGGTCTCCGCTACGCTTCCCCGCGTTCGGGGTGTGGCGCAGTCTGGTAGCGCGCGCCGTTCGGGTCGGCGAGGTCCCCGGTTCAAATCCGGGCACCCCGATGCGAAGGAGGGCGGCCTGCGGCCGCCCTCTCGCTACGCAGCGCCGCGGTGGCGCGGCGCCGCGCTCCTGAGCGCCGGAGCGCGTACGAGCTATCCTCACCGGTCGATGGCGGACCGAATCCGGGTTGCCTGCGTCCAGCTCAACTCCGGGACGTCGAAGCCCGCGAACATGGAGAAGGCAGAGCGCCTCGTGGCGCGGGCGGCCTCGACGGGCGCCGACGTTGTCCTCCTGCCGGAGAAGTGGAACGCAATCGGATCCCTCGAGACGCTTCGCGCGAACGCGGAACCTCTCGACGGCGGCGAATCGGTGCTGGCGATGGCGGACTGGGCAAGCCGGCACGGCGTCACGCTCGTCGGCGGCTCCATCACCGAGGTCCGAGAGGGCCGCGAGAAGCTCTCGAACACCTGCGCAGTCTTCGATCCGTCAGGTGAGATCGTAGCGGTCTACCGGAAGATCCACATGTTCGACGTGGACATCGGCGGCCACGTCTACCGCGAGTCGGACGGGGAGGAGCCCGGAGACGAAGTGGTCGTCTCTCAGGCCGAGGGCTGGGAGGTCGGGCTCTCCGTCTGCTACGACCTTCGCTTCCCGGAGCTCTACCGGATCCTCGCCCTTCAGGGCGCCGAGCTAATCACCGTCCCGGCCGCCTTCACGCTCTACACCGGCAAGGATCACTGGGAGCTCCTCCTGCGCGCGCGCGCAGTCGAGAACCAGTGCTACGTGGCGGCGGCGAACGAGTGGGGCGTCCACGAAGGCGGCAAGGCGAGCTACGGGCGCTCGACGATCGTCGACCCGTGGGGGGTCGTCCTCGCGCAGGCGGCCGACGAGGACATCGTGATCACCGCCGACCTCGACCGCGCCCACCTGCAGCGGATACGCCGAGCGCTCCCGTCGCTCGCGAACAGGCAGGCGGCCGCGTACCGCTGGCCGGCAGGGGTCTAGGGAGACGGCGCGAAGCGTTCCTGCGGCATGGAGCTCGCCGCAGTCCTCTTCGACGTCGACTTCACCCTCGCCCAGCCGGGTCCGCTCCTCGGCGGGCCCGGCTACCGGGACGCGGCCGCTCGCTTCGGCCTCGTCCTCGACCCCGACCGCTACCCAGAGGCGCGCGCAGCGGCGCTGCTCGACCTCAAGCGCCACCCGGAGCTCGAGCACGACGAGGAGGTCTGGGTGCGCTTCACCGAGGACATCGTGCGCGGGATGGGCGCGAGCGGGCCGAACATCCGGGAGATCGCGCTCGAGATCACACGCGCGTGGGAGCAGCACGAGAACTTCGAGCTTTACGACGACGTGCCGCCCGTGCTCGAGGAGCTGCGCCGCCACGGCCTGCGGATCGGCCTCGTCTCGAACACGAGCCGCGACCTCGACGCGTTCATCCGCCACTTCGCGCTCGACGTCGACGCGTGGATCTCGTCGGGCACGCACGGGAAGGTGAAGCCGAGCCCGACGATCTTCCGCGCCGTTCTCGAGATGCTCGGGGTCCCCGCCGAGCGAGCGGCCATGGTCGGTGACTCGCCCGACGACGACGTCGATGGTGCGCGCGCTCTCGGCATGCGCGCCTACCTGCTCGACCGCGAGGGCAGGTTCGGCGACCGGCCGGACCGCCTTCCGGATCTTCGAGCCCTCCCCGCCGCCCTCGGGCTCGTTGCGGCGTAGCGATCGCTTCCTCACGGCGGTGCCCGAGCCCCAGCCGGGCGCCGGGATCCGCGCGTCGCCCGTGATCTGGATTCTCGGGCTCGGCGCCTTCGGCCTCGCCTGGTCGATCACGACCGTGGCCGCGTACCTGCCCCCGGTCCTCGAGCGGTTCACGACCTCGGGGACGCTGATCGGCCTCGTCCTCGCGCTCGAGGGCGTCGTCGCGCTCACGGTTCCGCTCCTCGTCGGCCCCATGAGCGACGCGACCCAGACGAGCCTCGGGCGGCGGCGGCCGTTCATGCTGCTCGCCCTGCCGCCCATGGCCGCAGCGCTCGCCGTGGTCGCGTTCATGCCCAGCCTGCTCGCGGCGGCCGCCGTCCTCGTCGTCTTCTTCTTCTTCTACGACGTCTACGAGCCGCCGTACCGGGGGCTGTACCCCGACAAGCTCCCGGACAGCCTCTTCGGTCGCTCGCAGGGAGTGCAGCACTTGTACCGCGGCACCGCCCTGGGCGGCGCTCTCGTCGGCGGCGGGTTCCTCTTCGCGCTCTGGCACCCGGCTCCGTTCATCCTGGCAGCGGTTGTCACGGCGCTCGCGTGCGGAGCGGTCGTGGTGCTCGTGCGGGAGCCTCCGCCTCCGCCGCCGGAGCACGCACACTTGCGCGCGTACCTGGCCGCGCCCTGGCGAATCGTGCGAGAGGACAGGAACGTCCGCCGGTTCCTGATCGCCAACACGGCGTGGGAGGCGACGTTTGCCGGGATGCGGACGTTCGTCGTGCTATACGTGATCGAGGGGCTGGACGAGCCGCTCTACGTCTCGTCGGTCATCCTCGCCGTCGTTGCCGCGGGGTACCTCGCTGCGGCGGCGCTCGCCACGCGCTTCGGCGATCGGTTCGGTATCGGAAACGTCATCCTCGGCGCCTCGGTCCTGTACGGGCTCGGCCTCCTCGTCGGCGCGTTCCCCACCGCGTGGGAGTGGTGGTACCTCGCGCTTGTCGCGCCGGTCGCGGTCGCGGCCGGAACGGTGATGACCCTCGCCTGGGGCCTTCTCTTCCGGATCATGCCCGAGACGGACCGCGGCGCCGTCACGGGCCTCGCGACGACGACGCGTGGCCTTGGCCTCCTGATCGGCCCGCTGTCCGTCGGCGCCGCCACCGACATCTTCAGGCCGTTCCTCGACGCCACCGACGGGTACGCCGCCGTCTGGCCTGCGGTCGCAGTCCCGGTGCTCGCCGCGATCCCGCTCGTCACGCTCCTCGCCGAGGCCGAGAGCGACGCCAACCGCTCGAAGGAGGGGCGTACCCGCCCGGCGCGGTGACGCGAGAGCGCGAGGCTAGCGAGCGAGCAACGCCGGGCCCCATGCGGCCAGCGGGGAGACATCTCCGTCCCGGCCGTTCAGGTTCCGGTACCCGAGCGCGTGCTCGGCCTGCATCATCTTGTGCACCTGCGTCGTCCCCTCGTAGATGATCGGGGCGCGGGCGTTCCGGAAGTACCGCTCGATCCCGTACTCCGAGGAGTACCCGTACGCTCCGTGCACCTGGATCGCGAGGTGGGCCGCCCGGAAGGCCGTCTCCGTGGCATGCCACTTGGCGAGGCTCGTCTCGCGCGTGTTTCGGACGCCCTTGTCCTTGAGCCACGCGGCCTGCATGACGAGGAGCTTCGCCGTCTCGTACCCGAG
>JACVSB010000082.1 GCA_014534155.1 Thermoleophilia bacterium | reverse complement strand
GACGGCGGCGCCGACGGGACCGATCGAGCCGGGGTCGGCCCCGAAGCTCGCCCGGATCTCCTCGGCGGTGGCCGGGCGCACCGCTCCGCGCAGAGCGGCGGCGATCTTGCCCTCGTGCAGCCGGTCGTCCCCGCGGACGAGCGCCAGGACGACACGGCCGTCGGAGACCACGGGCATCGCCTTCGCGGTCGCGGCCGCGTCGACGCCGAGGAGGCCGGCGAGCCCCTCGATCGTCGTCACCTCCGGGGTCTCCACTTCCTCGTAGCCCGGGAGGACTGCGGGGAAGTGCGGCCGCCGGGGGACGCCTCGGGCGATCTCCAGGTCGGCGGCGTAGTCGCCGCGCTCGCACGTCACGAGCACGTTCTCGCCGCTTCCGGAGGGCGCGAGGTAGTCCCTGGACTCGCTCCCGCCCATCATCCCGACCTCCGCCTCCACCTCGTAGAACTCGAGCCCGCAGCGCTCGAAGATGCGCCGGTACGCGCCCGCGTGGGCCTGGAAGCTCTCCTCCAGGCCCTCCTCGTCGCGGTCCAGCGAGTAGGAGTCCTTCATGATGAACTCGCGAACCCGCAGGAGCCCGCCGCGCGGTCGCGGCTCGTCGCGGTCCTTCGTCTGGAAGTGGTAGAGGATCTGCGGCAGCTCGCGGTAGGAGCGGATCTCGCGGGCGTGCAGCGTGACCGTCTCCTCGTGGGTCATCGGCAGGATCCAGGGGCGCCCGGCGCGGTCCTCGAGCCGGTAGATCTCCGGTATCCCGAGCCGGCCGGTGCGCTCCCAGAGCTCGGCCGGGGTGAGGACGGGCATCAGCATCTCCTGGCCGCCGATCGCGTCCATCTCCTCGCGCACGATCTGTACGGCCCTCCCGTGCACGCGCCACCCGAGGGGCAGGAACGTGAACACGCCGGCGCTGACCTGGCGAATGAAGCCGCCCCGCAGGAGGAGCCGATGGCTCGCCGCCTCGGCGTCGGCCGGGCTCTCCCGGAGCGTCGGGAGGAAGAGCTGCGAGGCCCGCGGCAAGCTACGCCGGCCGCTGCGCTGCTTCGGCCATCATGAGCGCGGCCGGCTTGGCCAGCTTCGCGCGCTGCGGCCGCTCCATCCCGGCTGCGATCCACAGGTCGATCTCGCGAAAGAGCTCGTCGACGAGGAGGTCGGAGGGCGCCTTCTTCAAGACCTGGCCGTGCGCGTAGATGAAGCCGGTTTCGCGGCCGCCGGCGATCCCGAAGTCGGCGTCTCCGGCCTCGCCCGGCCCGTTGACCGCGCAACCCATCACGGCGACCTCGAACGCCTGCGGGTAGTCGGCGAGCCGCTCCTCGACGGCCTCGGCGAGGTTCCAGACGCCGACGTTGTCTCGGCCGCAGGAGGGGCAGGCGATCATCACCGGCCCGCGCTCCCGGAGGCCGAGCGACTTCAGGATCTCCCACGCGACTTTCACCTCTTCGACGGGATCGGCGGTCAGGGAGACCCGGAGGGTGTCTCCGACTCCGTCCATGAGGAGGCTCCCGATCCCGACGGCGCTCTTGATCGCGCCCGCGAACGGCGTTCCCGCTTCCGTGACGCCGAGATGAAGCGGGTACGGCACGCGCTCCGCGAGCATCCGGTACGCCCTGATCATCGTGGGGACCGAGCTCGACTTGACCGAGATCTTGAAGTCGTAGAACTCCATCCGCTCGAGGATCCGAACCTGCTCGAGAGCCTCCTCGACGAGCGCCGCGGCCGTGTCCTCGCGCGCGAGCGCGAGCAGGTGCTTGGGCAGAGAGCCCGAGTTGGCGCCGATCCGCATGGGGATGCCGGCCTTCTTGGCGGCGTTGACCACGAGCTCCGTCTTCTCCGGCCCGCCGATGTTGCCGGGGTTGATCCGCACGGCCGCGACGCCGGCCTCGATCGCGCGCAGGGCGAGCGACGCGTTGAAGTGGATGTCCGCGATGATCGGGAGGGGACTCAGGTACACGAGCTTCGCGAGGGCGTTCGCATCCTCCGCCTTGGGCACGGCGACGCGGACGAGCTCGCACCCGGCGGAGGCGAGCGCGCCGATCTGCGCCATCGTCGCGTCCACGTCGTGCGTCTTCGTGAGCGTCATCGACTGGACGGCGACGGGCGCTCCGCCGCCGATCGGGACCTCTCCAACGCGGATCTGACGTTCGCTCGCCAAGCCTGAAAGGAGTGTATCGCCGCGCCTTTTTCGCCCCGGCGGGCAGGCGCGCTACCCGCCGTTCAGGCGGTTCACGTCGTTCGAGAGGCCGATGAAGAAGAGCATGAGCACGAGCGCGATCCCGACCACCGAGACCCGCTCGTACGCGACTCTCGGGATGGCGCGGCCGCGGACCGCCTCGACGAGCGAGAACGCGATGTGGCCGCCGTCGAGGGGCAGGAGCGGCAACAGGTTGAGGAGCGCGAGCGAGAGGCTGATCAGGGCCAGGATCCGCAGGTAGACGTCGAAGCCGACCTCGAGCGCCCGGCTGGAGCCCTGGACGATGCCTACCGGGCTCGCGACCTCATCGCGGCCCGACCCCGTCACGATCCTCCCCAACGCTCTCGCGGTCGCGTCCGTGACCGCCCACGTCTCGGCGGCGGCGTAGCGGACGGAGTCGGCGGCGCCGTAGCGGCGCTCCTCGCTTCCGAGCACGAAGCCGAGGCGGTACGCGCCCTCGTCCAGGCGGGCGCGCGCGGGCGCGAGATCGACGCGCTGGCCGCCGCGCTCCACGGTCAGGACGACGGGGCGACCACGCGTCGCGCCGATCCGGGCCGGGACGCGCTCGGTCAGAACCGGACTCACCTCTCGGCCGCCGATCGCCACGATCTCGTCGCCCGCTCTCAGCCCCGCCTGCGCCGCGGGAGAGCCAGGCTCAACCCTCGCGACGCTCGTCGTCACCGGGACGCCCAGCGTGAAGACGAGCGCCAGGAGGCAGACCGCGAAGACGAGGTTCGTGGCCGGGCCGGCGACGATGACGGCGACCTTCTTCCAGGCGGGGGCCCGCCAGTAGGCGTCGGGCGAGAGACCGTCGCCGACGTCGGCGAGGCCGCGCTCGGCCGCGCGCCGGGCGGGCTCGGAGAGGTCGGCGCGAGCGACCGCTCGTCCCAGGTCGGCCAGAGCAGAACGGGCGTCCTCGACGCGCTCCTCGTCGAGCGCACGCCTCACCCGCTCCACGTCGGCGTCGAGCCACGGCGCTTCCTCGCGCGCGCGCGCGAGCTGGGCCTCGACGTCGCCCGCGGCCGGCCGGTGCATCCCCGGGATCTTCACGTAGCCCCCCAGCGGAATGGCCCCGATTCCGTACTCGATCCCGTTCCGGGTCCACTTGAGGAGCGCCGGCGGGAAGAAGATGTAGAAGCGGCGGGGACGCATCCGCACCGCGCGGGCCGTGAGGAAGTGGCCGGCCTCGTGGATCAGGATGAGGAAGGCAAGGCCCGCGATGGCCACGAAGACGCTCAATGCACGAGCTCCCGCGTCAGCGAGGCGGCCACGCGCCGCGCCTGGGCGTCGACGGCGACGAGCTCGGCGAGCTCTCGGGCGGGCGCGGTGTCGGCCGCGGCGAGCGTTCGCTCGACCACGTCCGCTATCCCGGGGAAGGGCAGGGTGCCGGCCAGGAACGCGGCCACGGCGACCTCGTTCGCGGCGTTCAGGACGCAGGGCGCCGTCCCGCCCGCCTCTCCCGCCGCCCGCGCGAGCGCGAGGGAGGGGAACGCGTCCTCGTCGGGCGGCGCAAACTCGAGCATCGGCGTGGCCGAGAAGTCGAGCGGGGCGACCGGGACGGCGGCGCGCTGCGGGTAGGTGAGCGCGTACGAGATGGGGACGCGCATGTCCGGGTAGCCGAGGTGCGCGAGGGCTGCGCCGTCGCGAAAGCGGACGAGCGCGTGCACCGTCGAGGTGGGATGGATGACGACCTCGATCCGCTCGTAGGGGAGTCCGAAGAGGAAGTGGGCCTCGATTACCTCGAGGCCCTTGTTCATGAGGGTCGCGGAGTCCACGGTGATCTTCGGCCCCATGCTCCAGGTCGGATGCGCGAGCGCCTCCGCGGGTGTCACCGAAGCGAGCTCCGCGCGCGAGCGTCCACGGAACGGGCCGCCAGAAGCCGTGAGGACGAGCGAGTGGACCGTGTCTTCGCCGCGGCCCTCGAGGCACTGGAACGCTCCGCTGTGCTCGCTGTCTACGGGCAGGATCGTCCCTCCTCCCCGCTCTCTGGCGGCGAGGACGAGCTCTCCGCCCGCGACGAGGCTCTCCTTGTTCGCGAGGGCGAGATCCACGCCCGCCTCCAGGGCGGCCAGCGTGGCCGGCAGGCCGGCGAACCCGACGACCGCGTTCAAGACGACGTCCGGCTGCGACGCGGCGACGAGCTCGGCAGGGGACGGGGACCCGGCGACGGAGACGTGCCGGACGCCTCGTTCCGCCGCGATCCGGTGCGCTTCCTCGCCGCGCGAGCCGACGGCGACCGCACAGAGCTCGAGCTCGGGGTTTGCGTCTACGATCTCGAGCGCCTGCGCGCCGATCGAGCCCGTCGCGCCGAGCAGGGCCACCTTCCTCACGCGGGCCAGTGTAGGCGGCGCGCCTCTCGCCCCCGCCGGGCTACGGCGAGAGGGCGAGGAAGGCGTAGTAGGCGGCGGGGGCGGCGAAGAGCAGGGAGTCCACCCGGTCGAGCACGCCGCCGTGCCCGAGGAGGACGCTCCCGCTGTCCTTCGCGCGAAGGTCGCGCTTCACGAGCGACTCGAAGAGGTCTCCGACGGTCGCGGCGAGGACGATGAGCCCGCCGACGACGAGCGACCGCCACCCGCTCACCTCCGTCGTGTAGAGCACGAAGAAGCACGTGGCGAGGCCCGCCGCCGTGCCGACCACGAGGCCCTCCCAGGTCTTGCGCGGCGAGAGCACCGGCGTCATCGTGTGGCGCCCCGCGAGACGGCCCGCGACGTACGAGAACGTGTCGGTTGCGAAGACGGTGAAGACGACCGCGAGGAGCGCGTCCTGCCCGATCTCGGCGAGATCGCGCACGAGCACGAGGTGCGCGAGGCCGACCCCGACCCAGGCGGCGCCGAGGACGGTCGTCGCGACTGCGACCGTCGCCGACTGCCGCGTCTCCGCAAGCGCCGCGAAGAGGAAGGCGAGCGGGAACGACGTCAGGAAGCCTCCCGCCATGCCGCCGGCGCCGCCGAGCTCGGCGCCGACGAGGGCGCCGACGGCGCCGGCGTACCCCGCGAGCACGAGGGGCCTGAGCGAGCGCGCCATCCGGTAGAGCTCGTGCAGCGCGACGAGCGCGGCGGGCGCCGCGAGCGCGACGAGGAACCAGCCGCCGTACCAGGCACAGGCGACGACGATCGGAAGGCCGGCCGCGATGACCGCGAGCCGGGAGGCGAGGGCGGTCATCGTCCGCCGAACCGGCGGCGGCGTCCTGCGTACTCGGCGAGCGCGTCCCGAAGCTCGCGCCCCCCGAAGTCCGGCCACAGGGCCTCGACGAAGACGAGCTCGGCGTAGGCGAGCTGCCAGAGGAGGAAGTTGGAGATCCGCTGCTCGCCCGACGTCCTGATCAGGAGATCGGGCTCGGGCATCTCGGGCGCGTACAGCCGGGCCGCGATCGCGTTCTCGTCCACGTCCCGGGGGTCGACGGCCTCCTCGATCAGGCGTCGCGTCGCTTCCACGATCTCGGCCCGCCCGCCGTAGTCGAACGCGATCCAGAGCGCGAGCCGCTCGTTCCCAGCCGTCTCGGCCTCGAGCTCCGCCATCTTGTCCCGCAACGCGTCCGTCGCGCGGTCCCGGCGCCCGATGAAGCGGACGCGCACGCCCTGACGGGCGAGATCCGGCAGCTCGCGCTCGATCGTCTCCACGAAGATCTCCATGAGCGCCTGGATCTCGGCGCGCGGGCGTGACCAGTTCTCGGTCGAGAACGCGTACACGCAGAGGGATTCGACGCGGAGGTCGATCGCGGCCTCGACCGTTCGGCGAAGCGCCCGTGTCCCTGCGCGGTGGCCCGCCGCGACGGGGAGCCGCCGGCGGGCGGCCCAGCGACCGTTGCCGTCCATGATGATCGCGACCGAGCGCGCGAGAGCAGGGAGGTCGGGCTCTTCGGCGGGCCGTAGCCCCCGCAGCGATCGCAGCCTGGTCAGGAGCGTCATGGGCTCGTCGGCAACGCGGCCGCTCAGACTTCCATGATCTCGTCCTCTTTGCGCTTCAGCAGCTCGTCGATCCGCTTCACGTGCTCGTCCGTCAGCTTCTGCGCTCGATCCTCGGCGCGCCGCTCCTCGTCGTCGCCGACGTCGCCGTCGCGCACGAGCTCCTTCAGATGGTGCATGAGGTCGCGCCGGACGTGCCGCACCGCGACGCGCCCCTCCTCGGCGAGGTGGCGGACCACCTTGACAAGGTCTCGCCGCCGCTCCTCCGTGAGCTGCGGGACGGGCAGCCGGATCACCTTGCCGTCGTTCGACGGGGTGAGCCCGAGGTCGGACTCCTGGATCGCCCGCTCGACGGCCTTCAGCGAGCTGGGGTCGAACGGCTGCACGGTGAGAAGGCGAGGCTCCGGGACGTTGATCGTCGCGAGCTGGCGAAGCGGCGTCTTCTGCCCGTAGTAGTCCACGTGGATCCGGTCGAGGAGCGCCGCCGAGGCGCGTCCGGTCCTGACCGTGCTCAGCTCGTGTGCTGCGGCTTCGACGGACTTGTCCATCCGGTGGCTCGCGTCGGCGAGCAGCTCGTCGATCGTCGCCATCAGCCCTCCTCCCTGGGGGTCGTGATGAGCGTGCCGATCCGCTCCCCGAGCGCGGCGCGCTCGATGTTGCGCTCGTCGTCGAGGCCGAAGACGTGAATCGGCAGGCCGTTGTCCATGCAGAGCGAGAGCGCCGTCGTGTCCATGACGCGCAGGCCGCGCTCGAGCGCCTGGCGGTGGGTGAGCTCGGGCAGGAACGCCGCGGCCTCGTTCTCGTTCGGGTCGCCGTCGTAGACGCCGTCGACGCCGTTCTTGCCCATCAAGATCGCCTGCGCGCCGATCTCGAGCGCTCGCAGCGCCGCCGCGGTGTCGGTGGTGAAGAACGGGTTCCCCGTCCCGCCCGCGAAGATGACCACCCGCCCCTTCTCCAGGTGGCGGATCGCGCGCCGGCGGATATACGGCTCGGCGACCTCGCTGACCGTGAGGGCGGACAGGATCCGCGTCTGGACCCCCTGGCGCTCGAGCGCGTCCTGAACCGCGAGGCAGTTGAGGAGGGTCGCGAGCATTCCGCCGTAGTCGGCCGTGGCCCGGTCCATCCCCGCGGCCGCCGCCGTCATCCCGCGGTAGATGTTGCCGGCCCCCACCACGATCGCCACCTCGACGCCGCGCTCGCGGATCTGGGCGACCTGGCCGGCGATCGCCGCCACCCGCTCGGGGTCGGTTCCGTACTCCCGGTCGCCCATCAGGGCCTCACCGGAGAGCTTCAGGAGGATCCGATCGAAGACCGGGTCCGCCACGTCGCGCCTAGCCGCCCACCTCGAAGCGG
>JACVSB010000224.1 GCA_014534155.1 Thermoleophilia bacterium | reverse complement strand
GCGACGCGGGCTACCTCGCGCGCTGGATCGGCGAGGCCGGGGAGAACCGTCGCCGCCTCCTCGCGGACGCCTACCGCGATCCCGGGGCGCTGCAGCGGCTGCGGATCCACGTGCCCGACCGGCCCGGCGTCCTCTCGGGGATCACGCAGGCGCTGGGCGCGGAGGGGATCAACATCGAGGACTTCGAGCTTCGCCACCTCTCACCGGAGCGGGGAGGGACGCTCGAGGTCCTCGTGGGCGGCGAGGAGGGGGCCCGGCGCGCGGCGGAGCTGCTCGAGGCCCAGGGCTACTCCGTCGTGGTCGCCGCGGCGCTCGCGCCGACGTGAGGGGCCAGCATCGTCTCCGGGTCGCGCGCGACGATGGCGCTCGCGCCGGCCGGCCGACGCGGAGTCCGCCGCCGCGCGGCCCGCGGATCGACACTCCTTCGCGTGGAAGGCGGGAGGAAGCGCGCGCCACACGCGCGCCCGGCCTCCGTACGCTCTCGCCAGGGGGGAAGGGGCCGAAGGCCCCCAGGGGGACGTGGATGACGCGCGCGCGAGGCGGCCTGTGCGGGTAGAGCCCGCCGCCGGGATCCGCGGCGACGTCCGCCTCCCCGGCGACAAGTCGATCTCGCACCGGGCGCTCCTGGTCGCCGCGCTCGCAGAGGGCGAGAGCACGGTGCGCGACCTCGGCCTCTCGGCCGACACGCTGGCCACCGTCGAGGCCCTGCGGGCCCTGGGGGTCGAGGTCGCGCTCGAGGACGAGACAGCCGTGGTCCGCGGCGTCGGCCTCCGGGGTCTACACGCGCCGGCGGGCCCGATCGAGTGCGGGAACGCGGGTACGCTCCTTCGCCTCCTCGCGGGCGTCCTCGCGGGCCAGCAGGGGAGGTTCGAGCTCCACGGCGACGCGTCCCTCTCGCGCCGCCCGCTCGAGCGCGTCGCCGTGCCGCTTCGCGAGATGGGCGCCGGCGTCTGGACGAGCGACGGGCATGCCCCGCTGGCCGTCGAGGGAGCGCCGCTTCGGCCCATCCGCTACGAGCTTCCGATCGCGAGCGCCCAGGTGAAGTCGGCGATCCTGCTCGCGGGGATCCAGGCGCGGGAAGGGCCGACGACGGCGCTCGAGCCTGCGCGGACGCGCGACCACACTGAGCGGCTGCTCGAGGAGGCGGGCGCGCGCGTCCGCCGTAGGCCGGGGGAGGCTTCCGTCTGGCCGGCCGCGCTCCTGCGCCCGCTCTCGCTGGACGTGCCCGGCGACTTCTCCTCGGCGGCGCCGCTCCTCGTCGCGGCGGCCCTCGTCCCTGGCTCGCAGCTTCGCCTGCACGGGGTCGGGATCAACCCCACGAGGACGGGCCTCCTCGCCGTCCTGGAGCGGATGGGCGCCCGGATCGCCCTCTACAACCGCCGCTCCGCGGGGAACGAGCCGGTCGCTGACATCGAGGTCGTCCCCAGCCACCTCGTCGCCGCCGAGGTGCGGGCCGACGAGGTGCCCCTGCTCGTGGACGAGGTGCCCCTGCTCGCGCTCGTCGCCGGCTTCGCGCGGGGCGAGACCGTGATCGGCGGGGTAGGCGAGCTGCGCGTCAAGGAGTCCGACCGGCTCGAGGCGGTCAAGGAGGTCCTGCGCGCGGTCGGCGTGCGCGTCGCGACGGGCGAGGAGACGATCCGCGTGCGCGGTGTCCCCGCTCGCCCGCGCGGTGGTGCGACGCTCGATGCCCGGGGCGACCACCGGATCGCCATCCTCGCCGCGGTCGCCGGAGCCGTCTCGCGGGAGGGCGTCGACATCGTCGGAGCCGAGAGCGTGGAGACGAGCTACCCCGACTTCTTCTCCGTCCTCGACTCGCTGGCGCTGCGATGATGCCCGCCGGTGGTGATCGCGATCGACGGGCCCGCCGGGGCCGGGAAGAGCACGGTGGCCCGCCGCCTGGCCGAGCGGCTCGGCTTTCGTTACCTCGACACCGGAGCGATGTACCGGGCGCTCACGTGGCTCGCACTCGAGCGCGGCCTCGACCTGGAGGACGGGGAGACGCTGGCCGCGCTCGCGCGCGAGAACGACGTCACGGTCGAGGACGAGCGCGTCGTGGTCGCCGGCCACGACGTGAGCGACGCCATCCGTACCGTCGAGATCGACCGCGTCGTCTCCTCGGTCGCGCGCCACCCCGCCGTGCGAGCGATTTTGCGCGAGCGCCAGCGCGCGCTCGCGGTCGCGGGCGACGCGGTCATGGAGGGACGGGACATCGGCGCAGTGGTCTGTCCCGACGCGGACGTGAAGGTCTTCCTGACCGCCGACGCGGCCGAGCGCGCGCGCCGCCGCACGCAGGAGCGGCCGGGACTGGGCGCGGACGCTCTCGCCACCGATCTGCGTCTGCGCGACGCCCGCGACGCCGGGCAGATGCAGCCCGCGCCCGACGCCGAGACGATCGACACGAGCCGGCTCTCGGTCGAGGCCGTCGTGGAGCGGATCGCGGCGCTCGTGGCCGCGCGAGCGAGCGCGTGAGCATCCTGGTCCCGCTCATGTGGTGGGGCGTCGGCCGCACGGTCTTCTCCGGCGCCACGCGGGCGCTGACCCCGCTCAAGGCGTACGGGCGCGAGCGCGTCCCGCGCCACGGCGGCGTCGTCCTCGCGTGGAACCACCTGCACTGGATCGACGTCCCCGCCGTCGGGACGCTCACCCCCCGCCGGATCGTCTTCATCGCCAAGGTGGAGGCCCACGAAATCCCCGGGCTCGGTCAGACGATCCGTGCCTTCGGCACGCTGAGCGTGCGCCGGGGCGAGTCCGACCGCGAGGCGATCCGCCTCGCGCGCGAGAGCGTTCGTCACGGGCACGCGCTCGGGGTCTTCGTCGAGGGGACCAGGCAGCGCAGCGAGCCCGGCGAGGCCAAGCGCGGGGCGGCCATGATCGCCATGCAGGAGGGCGTGCCCGTCGTCCCCGCCGCCATCTACGGCTCCAGCGAGTGGCGGCTCGGTAACTTCGCGCCCGTCTCGCTGGCGTGGGGAGAACCGCTGCGCTTCGAGCACCTTCCGCGAAACGCCAAGGGCTACCGGGAGGCGACGGCGGAGATCCAGG
>JACVSB010000139.1 GCA_014534155.1 Thermoleophilia bacterium | reverse complement strand
ATCTCGATCAGCTCGTCCGGCGGGCAGGAAAGGGGGTCGCGGTCGAGCACGACGAGGTCGGCAAACTGTCCCGGTAGCAGGCGTCCGCGGCGGTTCTCGTCGCCCGCGAGCCACGCGGGAGTGACCGTGGAGGCGCGCAGGGCGTCCACGACCGCGACGGCCTGCTCGGGGTGCCAGCCGGGTCGGGCGTCCAGCGTCCGTCGCACCCCCGCGGCGATCCCGAGCAGGGGATCGAGCTCCTCGACCGGCGCGTCGGAGCCGTTCGCGAGGCGGGCGCCGGTCTCGAGGAGCGAGCGGTAGGGGTAGGCGCGATCGGTCATCCCCGCCCACGTCTCCTCGGCGAGATCGCGGTCCGAGGGAGCGTGGCTGAACTGGACGGACGCCGCCACGCCGAGCTCGGCGAAGCGCGGCACATCCTCGCGGGCGAGGAGTTGAGCGTGCTCGATCCGCGGACGAAGGCCCTGGAGGCTCCATTCGTCGCGGGCGGCGGCAAAGGCGTCGAGCGCGTCCCGATTCGCCCTGTCCCCGATCGCGTGCACCGCGACGGGGAAGCCGGCACGCGCCGCCCGGCGCACGATCGCCTCGAAGTCGGCACGGCTCGTGATCTCGACGCCCGTACCGTCGAGGAGGCGCGCCGTCCTGGAGCCGAGGGTGCCGTCCATGAAGACCTTCACGTAGCCGACCCTGAGCAGCTCGTCACCGAACCCGGAGCGAAGGCGGAGGGACTCCATCTCGGGCAGGAGACCATGAGGAAGCGACTGCCAGACGCGGAGCGTCAGCGCCCCTTCGGCGCGCAGCGTCTGCCACCAGCGGAGGATTCCCAGCCAGCCGTCCTTGTCGTGGACGGAGGTGACGCCGCGGGAGTTCGCGAGCTTGACGCCGACTCGCATGGCGTCGATCCACTCGTCCTCGGGCGTCTCGACGACGGTGTCGCGGAAGTGCCAGGCCGATTCCTCCCTGAGGACGCCGGTCGGGCGGCCCTGCTCGTCCGTCTCGACGACACCGCCCGGGACGCGGAGGTCGCCGTTCGCACGCGCGAGCGCTACGGAGTTGAGCCAGAGCGAATGGCCGTCCCTCGCCTGAAGGGCCACGGGCACATCCCCGGTCACGCCGTCGAGGAGCTCCTTCGTCGGCTCCACGTGGGGGTGCCAGTCGCCGGAGCGCCAGCCCAGGCCGCGCAGCCACCTGCCGGGCGGCACTGCTTCCGCCGCGGCTTCCACGCGGGCGAGCGCCTCGTCGACCGTCCGCGTGCCCTCCAGGCGCACCTGCCGCTGGGCGAGCGACCACTGCGCGAAGTGCACGTGGGAGTCGGTGAACCCCGGGAGGACGCAGAGGCCGCCCAGGTCGATCCGCTCGGGGCTCGCGAGCGCGGTCTCGTGCGTTCCCACCCCGCCCGCGATCTTCTCCCCGGCGATCGCGAGCGCGCGGGCGGTGGGCAGCGACTCGTCCATCGTGCGGATGAGGCCGTTCTCGAGCAGCACGGGTGCGAGACTAGCCCCGGTGGTTCCCGAGCGCGAGGTCGAGCGGCGCCTGACGAGCTTCCAGGAGGCGCTGCGCGCCGAGGGCCTCACCGGCGCCCTCGTCGTGCAGGAGGTCGACCTCTTCTACCTCTCGGGCACGGCGCAGAGCGCTCACCTCGTCGTGCCGGCCGAGGGGGAGCCCGTGCTCTACGTCCGCAAGACGCTCGAGCGTGCGCGGGCCGAGACGCCGCTCGAGCGCGTGGAGCCGCTCCGCTCGCTGCGCGAGCTGCCCACGGCGCTCGAGGACGCGCGGCTCACCGGCGGTCGCCTGGGGCTCGAGCTCGACGTCCTGCCGGCGTCGCAGTACCTCGGCTACGCCCGTCGACTCCCCGGATTCGAGCTGGTCGACTGCTCGGCGCTCCTGCGGCGGATTCGCGCGGTCAAGTCGCCGTGGGAGCTCGAGCAGGTCGGCGCGGCCGCCGAGATGCTCGCTCACGTGCCGGAATGGGTCGCGCGCCACGCGCGGCCGGGAATGAGCGAGATCGCGCTCGCCGCCGAGCTGGAGCGCGAGCTGCGCCTCGCCGGCCACCAGGGGCCCGTGCGGTTCAGAGCCTTCAACAACGAGCTCTTCTACGGCTCCGTTCTCGCGGGGCCGAGCGCCGCCGTCCCGGGCTCCACCGAGACGCCGATCGTGGGCCCGGGCCCGGTGACCGCGGTCTCGAAAGGGGCCTCGCCGCGCGAGATGCGGCGCGGCGAGCCGATCCTCGTCGACCTGTGCGGAACGCACGAGGGCTACCTCGCGGACCAGACGCGGACCTTCTCGCTCGGCCCGCTGGCTCCCCGCTTCACCGAAGCGCACGAGAGGGCGAAGGAGATCATGCACGCGGTCGCGGCCAACGCCCGTGACGGCGTGACGGGCGCAGTGCTGTACGAGCTCGCCCAGGCGCTCGCGGGCGACGAGCCCGGGTTCATGGGCGCCGGTCCCGAGCGCGTGGCGTTCGTCGGGCACGGGTTCGGGCTCGAGATCGACGAGCTGCCGCTCCTCGCTCGTGGCTGGGACGAACCGCTACGAGCGGGGATGGTCTTCGCCCTGGAGCCGAAGTTCGTCTTCCCCGGCGAGGGCGCTGTCGGGATCGAGAACTCCTACGTCGTGAGCGGAGACGGCGCGGATCCCCTGACGAGCGCGCCGGAGGAGCTGGTCGAGCTCTAGCGTGGGGGAGACCCGGCTCCCGCGAAAGGGAGAGCGCGTCAGCCGCCCTTGCGGGCGAGCGCGCGCGCGAGCTCCTTCTTCGACATCGTGGAACGCCCCTTCACGCCTGCCTTCTTCGCGCGCTCGTACAGCTCGGCCTTCGTGTTCCCCTCGACGTCGATCCCCCCGAACGTCTCCTCGTTGCCCTCCCGCGCTTCCTTGCCTCCCTTCGCGGCCTGCGGGTCCGACGGTCCCTTCTCGTCCTTCTCCTCCCAGTGGTCACCGACCTTCTCGAAGGAGTGCTTGAGGGAGGCGTACGCCGTCTGGTAGGCGCGCTCGTCGTCGCCGTAGGTCTCCTCGGCGCTCTCCAGCGTCTTCGCGAACGTCCGCTGCGCCTTCTTCGGCGAGCGCTTCAGGGTGCCGGGCAGCTCGGATTCGTCCTTCGGCATCGGCTCTCTCTTCCCCGTTTCGCGTGCTATCAAGCACCGGAAGCAGGCGATGGGACGGCTCTCGAGGTGGCTCCTCGCCGCGGGCGTGGGCGCGCTCGCGGCCGCCGCGACCGTCGACGCGCTCCTCGGGCACGGAACCGAGCGAGAGCCGGAGGTCGGGCGTCCAGCGCTGCCGAATCCGGAAGCGCAGGCGGCGCTCGTACGCTCGCTCCGGCAGGCGGGTGTCGTGGGGACGCTCGTCTGGAGCGATGCCCGCTGCGTCGTGCACGTCCTCCGCCTTCCCTCGCTTCGCAGGGGTCCGGCGCCGGCGGAGCGAAGCTGCCGCTTCGTCTCGTCGCCGGGCGGGGGCTTCTCGTCCGGCCCGGCCGTCCCGGACGCGAGCGGGTCGCTGACCGCACGCTGCCGGCGCGGAACGACCGAGGTTCGGACGCGCTACGGGCTCCTCGTCGGACGCGTTTCCGCGTGCGGGCCGGCGTGGAGACCCGGAGGCGCGCTGACGGCGATTCGCGCCGGTGAGATCGTCGAGGTCGAGGTCGTCCGCGGCCCTCCGCGCCTTCGCACGCGTCTTCTCTTCTCGGCCGCGAAGCTCGATCGACTCTTTCGCGGCGACCCGTGGCGCTTCCGGACGCCGCGCT
Organism: Thermoleophilia bacterium; assembly: GCA_014534155.1. The sequence goes on along the minus strand of JACVSB010000139.1, from coordinate 1,545 downwards.
TTCGCGCCGTCGCATGGGTGGACGACGGCCGCATGGCGGCGATCGTGCGCGACGGCGGCGGTCAGGGCGACGTCCTCGCGGTGTTCCGGCGAGGGCGGCTCGAGGGAGTGACGCCAGCGCCCTACGCGGGACTCGCCGACATCCGTGTCAGCCCGAACGGCACCTTCGTCGCCGCTCGCATCTCTCGCCCGCGCGCGCTCGTCGTCGTCGACCGCCACGGCGCGCTCCTGCCCACGCCGATCCCGGGCGGGCGCGGAATCGCGTGGTCGCGGGACGAGCTCTGGACCGCGATCCTGACCGCCGACACGACCTACGTCGTGGAGACGGCGACGCGCGGGAGCCGCTTCGTCGCGCTTCCGATCCGCGCGCGCGACGTCTTCTGGCGCTGACCTAGGATCTCTCCGTGGCCTGGGACGTCCTGAGCGACGAGCAGCGGGAGATCCGCGACCTCGTCCGGATGCTCGCGCGCGAGCGGATCGCCCCGCGCGCGGCCGAGATCGACGAGTCGGAGGAGTTCCCGTGGGACATGGTCGAGCTCCTGCGCGAGCACGAGATCCTCGCGCTCCCGTTCGACGAGCGCTACGGCGGCACGGGAACGGGCACGCTCACCCTGCTCGTCGCGATCGAGGAGATCTCCAAGGCGTGCGCGACGACGGGCCTCGTCCTGGCCGTCCAGGAGCTCGGCGCGCTCGCGCTCAAGCTGGCTGGGCGGGAGGAGCAGCAGGCGCGCTGGCTCCCGCCGCTCGCGAGCGGAGAAGCCCTCGCCGCGTATGCCTTGACCGAGCCCGGCTCCGGCTCGGATGCCGCGGCGATGCGGACGACTGCGCGGCGCGAGGGGGACGAGTACGTCCTCGACGGGGGCAAGCGCTTCATTACGAACGCCGGAGTCGCCCGCCTGTACACGGTCTTTGCGAAGACGGACCCGGCGGCGGGTCACGCGGGGATCTCCTGCTTCGTCGTCGAGCCCGACGCTCCCGGCTTCTCGGTGGGGAGGATCGAGCCCAAGCTCGGGATCAAGGGCTCGACCACCGGCGAGGTCTTCTTCGACGGCTGCCGCGTCCCCGCCGAGAACCTCGTCGGCGCCGAGGGCGAGGGCTTCAGGATCGCGATGCGCGTTCTCGACCGCTCGCGGCCGGGAATCGGCGCCCAGGCGCTCGGCATCGCGCAGGGCGCGACCGACTACGCGCTCGAGTACGCGAAGAGCCGCGAGACGATGGGCCAGCCGATCGCGCACCACCAGCTCGTGGCCGCGAAGCTCGCGGACATGGAGACGGCGTGCGAGGCCGCCCGGGGCCTCCTCTACCGCTTCGGCCGCATGGCGGACGAGGGGATCGACGGCGGGGACCTGACGAAGGCGTCCGCCCAGGCGAAGCTCGCCTGCTCGGACACGGCGATGTGGGTGACGACCGAGGCCGTGCAGATCCTCGGCGGGTACGGCTACGTGAAGGAGTACCCCGTCGAGCGCATGATGCGCGACGCGAAGATCACGCAGATCTACGAGGGGACGAACGAGATCCAGCGGCTCGTGATCGCGCGCGAGATGGT
>JACVSB010000317.1 GCA_014534155.1 Thermoleophilia bacterium | reverse complement strand
CGATGGACGAGCCGCCGGAGCCGCCGAGGCCGGCGATTCCGTCGAGCCTCCCCTCGGCGTGCAGGCGCTTCGCGATCTCGGCCGCTCCGCGCGCCATCGCGCCCACCGCCGCCCCCCGGTCGCCCACGCGGGCGAGCTCCTCCACGTCCGCCCCCGCCGCGGCCGCGACCTCCTGGCGCGGGATGTCCGCCGCCGCGCCTGGTTCGAGAACTCCGACGTCGACGAGGACGACGTCCGCTCCGTGCGCCCGCACGCGCTCCCGGAAGTACTCGTACTCGGCGCCCTTGGTGTCGAGGGTGCCGAAGAGGGCGACCGTCGGCACTAGGCCTCCTCCTCGACGCGCGTCACGCCCAGGTAGCGCTGCTGGGCGTCAGGGTCAGCGACGAGCGCGCTCGCCGTGGTCTCGGTCGCGATTCGGCCGGCCACCATGACGAGCTGGCGCTCGGCCACGGAGGTGGCCATGGCGAGGTTCTGCTCGATGAGGAGGAGGCCGGTGCCTTCGGCGACGAGCGTGCGCATCGTCTCGATCAGGTGCTCGACGATCGTGGGCGCGAGCCCCTCCGAGGGCTCGTCCATGACGAGGAGCTTCGGGTTGCGCAGGAGCGCTCGCCCGATCGCGAGCATCTGCTGCTCGCCGCCCGAGAGCTGCGCGGCCGAGATGCGCTTCCGCTCGGCGAGCCGCGGGAAGAGGTCGTAGATCGCCTTCGCGCTCCAGCGCCCGCCGTCTCGCGAGCCGAGCATCCGCAGGTGCTCGTCGGTGGAGAGCGAGGGGAAGAGGCGGCGCCCCTGGGGGACGAACCCGATCCCGGAGCCGGCGATCTTGTACGGCGCCTTGCCGGCGATCTCGTCTCCGCGGAAGCGAATGGAGCCGCGCATCGTGGGGACGAGACCCATGATCGCGTGGCAGAGCGTGCTCTTTCCCATCCCGTTTCGGCCGATGATCGAGACGGGCTCCGCGCCGACCTCGAACTCCACGCCCTGCAGGATGTGGGCCGAGCCGTAGTAGGCGTCCAGGTCGCGGACGGCGAGGAGGAGCTCACGCACCGGCGTGCCCTCCCCCGAGGTACAGGTCGTGGACCAGGCGGTTGGCGCGGATCTCCGCGGGCGTCCCCTCCACGATGACCCGGCCTTCGTGCATCATCGTCACCCGCTCGGCGACGCGGAGGGCGACGTCCATGTCGTGCTCGATGATGATGAGCGTGATCGCGCGGTCGAGCCCGAGCAGAAGCTCGGTCAACGCGATCCGCTCCCCGCGCGAGAGGCCCGCGGCGGGCTCGTCGAGCATCATCAGCTTCGGGTCGCCGGCCCTGGCCATGCCAACCTCGAGCTGCCGTTGCTCGCCGTGGGAGAGCGAGCCGACGGGCGCCGCGAGCCGGTCGCCCAGCCCGACCTCGCCCGCGATCTCCCGCGCACGCTCGCGCAGGGCGGCGTCCGTTCGCGTGCGCACGGGGCGCAGGTGCCCCGCCCGCACGCCGAGGACGGCCAGGTAGAGGTTGTCCTCGACCGAGAGGCCGAGGCAGAGTCGCGACTTCTGGAACGTGCGCGTGAGACCCATGTGCGCGCGCTTGCGCGTGGGAAGGCGCGTGACGTCGCGGCCGAAGAGCTCGATCGTCCCGGCGGTGGGCGGGAACTCGCCCGAGATGACGTTGAAGAGCGTCGTCTTGCCCGCGCCGTTCGGGCCCAGGATCGCGCGCCGCTCG
>JACVSB010000024.1 GCA_014534155.1 Thermoleophilia bacterium | reverse complement strand
CCGCCGACGCCGCGCGTGACGGCGGGAGCGCCGGGGGTAGACTCGCGCCGCCGTGGACCTCTACGAGCACCAGGGGAAGGAGCTCTTCCGGCGCTTCGGGATCCCGGTCTCCGAGGGTCGGCTCGCGCGCACGCCAGGGGAGGCGCACGCCGCGGCCGAGTCGCTCGGCGGGCGCGTGGTCGTCAAGGCGCAGGTCCTGACCGGGGGCCGCGGCAAGGCGGGCGGGATCCAGCTGGCCGACACGCCCGAGGAGGCGGAGGCGCGGGCACGGGAGATCCTCGGCCTCGAGATCCGCGGCCACGTGGTCAAGCGCCTCTGGGTGGAGCGCGCGTCCGAGATCGCGGCGGAGTACTACCTCTCGCTCACCTTCGACCGCTCGGAGAAGAAGCCGCTCTTCATGCTGACCACCGAGGGCGGCGTCGAGATCGAGGACGTGGCCGCGCGCAACCCGGAGGCGCTCGCCCGCCTGCACATCGACCCGTTGATCGGCTTTCAGCCCTTTCAGGCGCGTCGACTCCTCTTCCGCGCTGGCGTGAGCGACCCCGGCGAGGGCAAGCAGATCGCGGCTCTCGCCGAGAAGCTCTACCGGGCGTTCGTGGAGTGTGACGCCATGCTGTGCGAGGTGAACCCGCTGATCGTCGCTCCCGACGGCGAAGTGCGGGCGCTCGACTCGAAGGTCACGGTGGACGACAACGCCCTCTATCGCCACCCCGAGGTCGCCGAAATGCGCGACCTGGACGCGTACCCCGCGGAGGAGCGCGCCGCGCGGGAGAAGGGCGTCACGTACGTGAAGCTCGACGGGGAGGTCGGCATCCTCGGGAACGGCGCCGGGCTCGTCATGTCGACCCTGGATCTCATCGCCCAGGCCGGCGGGCGCCCGGCGAACTTCTGCGACCTCGGGGGCGGCGGCGACGCCGAGGGCGTGGTGGACGCACTCGAGGTGATCACCGCCGACCGGCAGGTGCGGTCGATCCTCTTCAACGTCTTCGGCGGGATCACGCGCTGCGACGAGGTGGCGCGCGGGATTCTCGAGGCGCTCGGGCGGATGGAGATCCCGCATCCGCTCGTCGTTCGCCTCGACGGCACGAACGCCGAGGAGGGCCGCCGGATGCTCGCGGACGCCGCTCCCGGGAACGTGCACGTCGAGGAGACGATGGTCTCGGCCGCGGAGCGCGCCGTGGAGCTCGCGGGGGCGTAGTGGCGATCGTCGTCGGCACGCAGACGCGCCTCGTCGTGCAGGGGATCACGGGCCGCGAAGGGTCCTTCCACGCGGTGCGAAACCGCGACTACGGGACGAACGTCGTCGCGGGCGTGACCCCCGGGAAGGGAGGCGGCGACGTGGACGGGATCCCCGTCTACGACACGGTCGGCGACGCCGTGGAGCGCGAGGGCGCGAACACGGCCATGGTCTTCGTGCCCGCGCGCTTCGCCGCGGACGCGATCTACGAGGCGGTGGACGCGGGGATCGGCACGGTGGTCTGCGTCACCGAGGGGATTCCCGCGCACGACATGCTGCGGGTCTACAACTACGTCCGCCCGCGGGCGATCACGCTGGTCGGCCCCAACTGCCCGGGAGTCCTCTCTCCCGGCAAGGCGAACGTGGGGATCATCCCGGCAGAGATCTTCAGGGAGGGCGGAGTCGGCCTCGTCTCGCGCTCGGGCACCCTGACCTACCAGATCGGCCACGAGCTGACCGGGCTCGGGATCGGGCAGTCCACGATCGTGGGGATCGGCGGAGACCCGGTCGTCGGGTCCTCCTTCCTCGACATCCTGGCCAAGTTCGCGGCCGACGGGGAGACGGAGCTCGTGGTCATGGTCGGCGAGATCGGCGGCGCCGAGGAGGAGAAGGCGGCCGAGTGGATCGGCGAGCACATGACGAAGCCCGTCGTCGCCTACATCGCCGGCTTCACCGCCCCGCCGGGCAAGACGATGGGCCACGCGGGAGCGATCATCTCCGGCTCGGCGGGCACCGCCCAGGCAAAGAAGGAGGCCCTGGAAGCGCAGGGGGTCCGCGTCGGCACGAGCCCGGCGGAGGTCGCGCAGCTCGTGGCCGACACGGTGGGCGCGCGCGCCTGACGGCGATCCGACCCGGCGCGCCGGCTCCGTAGACTGCGCGCGTGCAGGAGATCTCCTTCGCCCGAGGAATCCCGGGCCCCGACCTCCTCCCTGTGGCCGAGCTCGGCGAGTGCGCGCGCCGGGCGAGCGAGCGCGACGGCGCGCGGGCGCTCAACTACGGCCCGCCTTCCGGGTATCCGCCCCTGCGCGAGTGGGTGGCGCGGCGCCACGCCGTCGACCCCCGGCGCGTCGTCCTGACCACGGGCTCGCTGCAGGGCTTCAACTTCCTCGCCCGACACCTCGTCGGCCGCGGAGCGCGCGTCTTCGTCGAGGCCCCCTGCTACGACCGCTCCCTGGGCATCCTGCGCTCGCTCGGCGCCGACGCGCACGAGGTGCCGCTCGTGGGGGACGGGCTGGACGTGGAGGAGCTCGAGCGTGGCCTGGCGGGCGCGGCCGCGGGGGCCGCGGTGTACACGATCCCCACCTTCCAGAACCCAAGCGGGCGGACGCTCGCGCGCGAGCGGCGCGAGCGGCTCCTCGTGCTCGCGGCCGAAGCGGGCGCGCTCGTCGTCGAAGACGATCCCTACGGGCTCCTCCGCTTCCGGGGCGAGCCGGTGCCGACGCTCTTCGAGCTCGCACGCGGTGACGGCGTCGTCTTCCTCAGCTCGTTCTCGAAGACCGTCGCGCCCGGCCTCCGCGTCGGCTACCTCATCCTCCCGCAGGAGCTCGTCAGGCCGGTGGAGGAGCTCGTGCTGGAGAACTACGTCTCCCCGTCCATCTTCGTGCAGGCGGCGCTGCACGAGTTCCTGGCCGGCGACACCTTTGAGACGAACTTGCAGCGGGTGCGCGAGGGCCTGCGCGCGCGGCGCGACGCCATGCTGACGGCGCTCGCGCGCGACTTTCCGGACGACGCGAGCTGGAACGAGCCGGAGGGCGGCTACTTCCTCTGGCTCGACCTTCCCTCCGGCCTCTCCGCCGCGGCCCTGCTCGAGCGCGCAACCGAGGCGGGCGTGACCTTCGTAAAGGGCTCCGACTTCTACCTGGGCGACGGCGGCCAGGAGTCGGCCCGGCTCGCCTTCAGCTTCGCCTCCACCGCCGAGATCGACGAGGGGATCACGCGTCTCGCCGGGCTCGTGCGCGAGGCCTCGTCGGTCCCGGCCTAGCGCGCCGCCGCTACCCGCTCCGCAGGCGCGAGACCGCCTCGCGGAAGGTCGAAACGGCGACGACGTCGAGGTCGCCGTCCGCGGCCCGCTTCGCATCCGCGGCGTTCTCGTCGGGGACGAGGAAGAGGTCCGCGCCCGCATCGCGCGCTCCGATCGTCTTCTGCTCGATCCCGCCGATCGTGCCCACGTTGCCGGCCAGGTCGAGCTCCCCGGTCGCCGCGATCTTGCGCCCGCGGTCGAGGTCGGGGCCCAGTTCGTCCACCACGTCGAGCGCGAAGGCGAGGCCCGCCGACGGCCCGCCGATGTCGCCGGCGTCGATCTTCACCTGGACGGGGAACCGGAAGTCGGCCGCCTGCTCGACGATGATCCCGAAGACGGCCCGGCGGGCGTCGTCGCCGGCCGCCCGGGTTGCCACCGTGAGCCGGCGCCGCCGCTGCGAGCGCACGATCTCGAGCTCGACGTGCTCGCCCGGACGGACGGCCTGCATCCTGCGCAGGAGGCCGGCACGGGTGCGGACGCGCTCCCCGCGCGCGGACACGATCACGTCGCCGACGTGGAGCACGCCGTCCGCAGGCGCGTCGGGGAGGACGGTGACGACCTCGACCCCCTGCTGCTCGACCTGCACGCGGCGGCCGAGGCTTCGCAGCGCGACCGTGACCGCGACCTCCTGTGAGCGCGACATCTGGTTCAGGCTCGTCTGCCGGCGCTGCGATTCGCTCACGCCCTCCGGGTTGACGGCCTCGCGGGGCTGCAGCGACGCCCCCTTCTGGATCTCCGGGAAGAGCCGCTCGAGCAGGCTCGCCCGCCGTACGAGGATGTCGACCATGTAGACGCCCGCGCCCTCGTGGTCGCCCGCACCCGTCTTCTCGCCCGGCACGGATACGAGCGGGTCGACAGGGCGTGCCGGGTCAGGGAGGAAGAGGTAGTGGTCCGAGGGGACGACGAAGAGGACCGCGACCAGCGCGGCGAGCAGCAGGCCGACGCCGAGAAGGCGCTTCACCCGGTCATTGTGCTGGCGGCGGCGCGGCCGCGCGCCGCTCCGCGCGGGGCTACCCGGCGCCCGCGAGGACGGCGACGACGTCGCGCACGGCTGCGGCCGACCGCTCGAGCTCGGCCTGCTCGGCCGGGTCGAGGTCGAGCTCTACGACGCGCTCGACGCCCCCGGTTCCGAGTTGGACGGGGACCCCCATGTAGAGCCCGTCGATCCCGTACTCGCCTTCGAGGTGGGCGGTGCACGGGAGCACGCGCTTCTGGTCGAGGACGATCGAGTCGACCATCTCTGCCACCGCGGCGCCCGGCGCGTACCACGCCGACGTCTCGAGGAGGTCGACGACCTCGCCGCCCCCCTTGCGAGTGCGCTCGACCATGGCCGCGATCCGCTCCTCGGAGACAAGCTTCGTCAGGGGGATCCCGCCGACGGTCGTGGCCGAGACGACCGGCACCATCTGGTCGCCGTGGCCGCCCAGGACCATCGCGGTCACGTCCTTGGCGGAGGCGCCCGTCTCCCAGGCGATGAACGTGCGGAAGCGGGCGGTGTCGAGGATCCCGGCCATCCCGACGACGCGCTCGCGCCCCCAGCCCGACACGCGCTTGGCCACGTGGCACATCGCGTCCAGGGGGTTCGAGACGACGACGAGCACGGCGTCCGGGGAGCGTGCCACCGCCTCCCGCGTCACCGACCCGACGATCTCCTCGTTGGTCGTCACGAGGTCGTCGCGGCTCATGCCCGGCTTACGGGGGAGGCCGGCGGTGACGACGACGACTGCCGAGCCCGCGCTCTCGTCGTAGCCGTTCGAGCCGGTCAGGTTGGGCTCGTAGCCCAGCACGGGGCCCGCCTCGCTCAGGTCGAGCGCCTTTCCCTGCGGCAAGCCCTCCTTGATGTCGACGAGGACAACGTCTGCATAGTCGCGGCGGGCGATCTCCTGCGCCGCCGTGGCACCGACGTTGCCGGCTCCCACCACGGTGATCTTCGTTCTCATCGCGCTTCCCTCACACTCGCTCGCGTACCCGGGCGAGGCGCCGTACGACGGCGTCGGCGACGTCGCTCGTCCCGACCGCGGTCGGGTCGTCGCGCGAGGGCTTCATGTCGTACGTGACGCTTTGCCCCTCCGCGATCACGTCCGCGATCGCGCTCTCCAGGCGGTCGGCCGCGTCCCGCTCCTCGAGGTGGCGGAGCATCATGACCCCGGAGAGCATCATCGCCATCGGGTTCACTTTGTTCTGCCCCGTGTACTTGGGGGCGGAGCCGTGCGTGGGCTCGAAGACGGCAGCCCCAGTACCGAAGTTGCCGCCGGGCGCGAGGCCGAGCCCGCCGACGAGGCCGGCTCCGAGGTCGGAGACGATGTCGCCGTACAGGTTGGGGCAGACGAGCAGGTCGTACTCCTCCGGCCTCTGCACGAGCTGCATCGCAAGGTTGTCCACGATCCGGTCCTCGAACTCGACGTCGCCGTTCGACTCCGCCACCTCGCGCGCGACTGCGAGGAAGAGGCCGTCGGTGAACTTCATGATGTTCGCCTTGTGCACGGCCGTCACTTTCCGGCGGCCGCTGCGGCGGGCGTAGTCGAACGCGAACTGGACGATGCGCCGCGTCCCGGTGACCGAGATCGGCTTCAGCGAGAGACCGGAGTCGGCGCGGATCCGGCCGCCGCGCTGCTCGACCCACTCCACGAGCTCGCGCGCATCGGCGGACCCCGCCGCGTACTCGACGCCGGCGTAGAGGTCCTCCGTGTTCTCGCGCACGACGACGAGGTCGATGTCCGCGTAGCGCGAGCGCACCCCTGGGTAGCTCTTGCAGGGGCGTACCTGTCCGTACAGGTCGAGCGTCTTGCGCAGCGAGACGTTCACCGAGCGAAAGCCGGTGCCGACCGGCGTCGTGATCGGGCCCTTGAGCGCCACGCCGTTTCGCCTGACCGAATCGAGGACGGCCTCGGGGAGCGGGTTCCCGCCGTGCTGATCCATCACCTCGGCGCCCGCACGCTGGACGTCCCACTCGATCTCGGCGCCCGTCGCCTCGATCACGCGGCGCGTCGCTTCGGCGATCTCCGGGCCGGTCCCGTCGCCCGGAATGAGCGTCACGCGCTGCGCCACGGCCGCTGACTCTAGCCACGATTGGCGTGGGCGGGTCCGGGTAGATTTCCGCGCGATGAACGACTTCCGGCCAGGGCTCGAGGGAGTCGTCGCCGTCCAGACGGAGATCGCGGAGCCGGACCGGGAGGGTGGCCAGCTCCGCTACCGCGGCGTCGACATCGCAGAGCTCGTCGGGCACCACCCGTACGAGAACGTCTGGGGGCTCCTGGTCGACGACGACCTCAGCTCGAGGATGCCGGAGCCCGAGCCGTACGAGCCCGCGGACCTCACGGGACGAGCGCCCGCCGATCTGCAGGCGGTGACCGCCCGCCTCGCCGGCGAGTGGAAGCTCGGGAAGCTGAACGAGATCTCGGACGAGCAGGCGCGCGACGACCTCGCCCGGCTCTCCGCTCTCATGATGGAGATCGTCGCGCGCTCGGCCGCCGTCGCGGACGGGCGCGACCCCGCCCCGGACGACGTCGTCGCCCAAGGGGCGACCGCAGCCGAGAAGTTCCTCCTGCGCTGGCGCGGCGAGGCGAACCCCAAGCACGTGAAGGCGATCGACACGTACTGGATCTGCACCGCCGAGCACGGCCTGAACGCGTCCACATTCACCGCGCGCGTCGTCGCCTCGACCGGGGCCGACTGCGGGGCAGCCCTTTCGTCGGCCGTCGGCGCGCTCTCCGGGCCGCTGCACGGCGGCGCCCCCGCCTACGTGAAGCCGATGCTGGAGGAGGTCGCACGGATGGGCGATCCCGAGCGCTGGGTCCGGGAGACGCTGGCCGCGGGCAAGCGGATCATGGGGTTCGGGCACCGCGTCTACCGCGCTGAGGACCCGCGCTCCCGCATCCTCAAGCAGGTGGCGAAGGAGCTCGACGCGCCGAACGTCGACGTGGCCGAGAAGCTCGAGGAGGCCGCGCTGCGCGCGCTGCAGGAGCGCTCGCCCGACCGCGTCCTCGCCACGAACGTCGAGTACTACTCGGCGGTCGTCCTCGACAGCGCCGAGATCCCGCCGCCGCTCGCGCCGGCGATGTTCGCCTGCTCGCGCGTCGCGGGCTGGTCCGCGCACATCCTGGAGCAGAAGCGGACCGGACGCCTCTTCCGCCCGTCCGCGCAGTACGTCGGGCCGCCGAGCCGTTCCGTCTCCGAGGTCGCGGGGGCGGCAGTCGCGACTTGACGCTCGCGGAAGCGGCTGCGAGAGCCGTGGAGACGACGGACGAGCGTACGCTCGCCGAGCTGCGCCGCGAAGTGGAGGAGGAGCTCGAGGAAGCCGTCCGCAGCCCTGACTTCCGGGTTCGCGCGCTGGGCTACCGGGCGATCGGGCAGCTTCGCTTCGTCCAGAAGACGGAGCTCCTGCGCCGCGGCCTGGAAGACGAGAGCCCGGCGTGCCGCGGCTCGGCGCTCCTTGCGCTCGAGCTCCTCTCGCGAAATCACCCGCGGCTCGTGAACGGCGTGCGCCCGCTCCTCCACGAGCTCGCGAACGCGGACGCGAACGGGGCCGTTCGGCGCCTCGCCGTGCTCTCGCTTCGCAACGGCTCGCCCAGCCGCGACACGATCACGCTGCTCGAGCACATCGCGGCAGAGGACGGGGAGGAGAAGGACCTCCGTGCCGCGGCGACGACCGTGCAGCAGACGCTGAAGCGGAAAGCCGGCCCGCGCTAGCTAGGGCTCGCGCTCGGCCCGCGAGGGGGCTCGCCGGGCATGCGGGTGCGCGCGGAAGTACGTGTCGCGCCGCCGCCGCTCCGAGACGTGGGTGTAGATCTCGGTCGTCCCGAGGTCGGCGTGCCCCAGCATCTCCTGGACGCTACGCAGATCAGCGCCTCCGTCCAGGAGGTGGGTCGCGAACGAGTGGCGCAGGAGGTGGGGGTGGACGCGCGTCGCGTCGAGCCCCGCCCGGAGCGCCGCCCGGCGGACGATCAGGAAGGCGCCGGCGCGCGTGAGCGCGCCTCCGTTGGCGTTCAGGAAGAGCTCCGCGCGGCGCCGGCGGTCGAGGTACGGCCGGCCGCGCGCGAGGTAGCGGCGGACGGCCTCCACGCCGCTTCGCCCGAGGGGCACGACCCGCTCCTTGTCCCCTTTCCCGATGCAGCGCACGGTTCGCTCCTCGAGGTCGACGCTCGCCCGGTCGAGCGTGACCACCTCGCTCACCCGCAGGCCCGCCCCGTAGAGGAGCTCGAGGAGCGCCTGGTCCCGGAGCTGGCGCGGCGACGTCCCCTGCACGGCCGCGATCAACCGCTCGATCTCCGCGGGCGTGAGGGAGCGGGGCAGCCGGGCCCGGCGGCGGGGCAGCGGGACGTCCGCGGCCGGGTTGTCCTCCCGTGCGCCCAGGAGCACGAGGTGGCGGAAGAAGCTCCGGGCCGCGGCAGCCTTGCGCGCGACCGAGGCCGGTGCAAGCCCGCGGGAACGCAGGTCGGCCAGCCACCGCTGGATCTCGTCGGCGGTCGCCGAGCTGGGCGACGTCCCGAGGAAGCGGGCGAGATCCGAGAGGTCGCGGCGGTAGGCGTCCACGGTGCGGGGCGATCGGCGCGCGGCGAGGAGCGCCAGGAAGCTCTCCACGACGATGTCAGGCGCGGGGGTGCGCACCGTCGTAGACCTTCCGGAGGCGTCTCGCGTCCACGTGGCTGTAGATCTGGGTCGTCGAGAGGGAGGAGTGCCCGAGCAGCTCCTGGATCGTGCGCAAGTCCGCGCCCCCCTCCAGGAGGTGGGTGGCGAAGGCGTGGCGGAGGCGGTGCGGATGCGGGAGCAGGCGGCGCAGGGTGGACGTGTCGAGCGGCCGTCCGCGCGCGGAGAGGAAGAGCCGGTTCTCCGCGCCGCGCGCGAGCGCCGGCCGCCCCGCCTCGAGGTAGCGGCGAAGCCGGAATGCGGCTTCCTCGCCCAGCGGGACCGCGCGCTCCTTCCCGCCCTTCCCCCGCACGAGGACGATCTCCTGCTCCCATTCCACGTCCGCCAGCGTGAGGTCGACGGCCTCCTGGGCGCGCAGGCCCGCGGAGTAGACGAGCTCGAAGAGCGCCCTGTTTCGGAGCGCGAGCGGGCCCTCTCCCGCCAGCCCGTCCAGGAGGGAATCCGTCTCGGCCGGCCGCGGCGCCTCGGGCAGACGGCGCCTGCGCCGGCCGCCCAGCGCGAGCTCGGGCACACGGCCGGGCCCGAGCGCGGAGCGGAGGAGGGAGCGAACGGCGGCGAGCTTGCGCGCGAGCGTCGTGGGGGCAAGCTTGCGCGGTCGCCGCCCGGGCCGGTCGGCGCCGAGCTCGGCGGCGTACTGGGCGAAGACGCGCGCGTCCACCTCGGGAAGGTCGAGACCGCGTGCCCGAAGCCACGCCGCGAACTCAGCCAGGTCGGCCGCGTACGCCCGCCGCGTCGTCCTCGCGAGCGCCGGGCTCTCGAGGAAGCGGTCGATGGCGGCGGCGGTATCCACGCGACGGGATTCCCGCTGCCCCGCCGGGTTCCTGCGCGGGACCCGCGGGCGTCCATCCAGTGAGGGCCGCGCCGGCGTCAGGCACCGGCGGCCGGCGCCGGCGAGTCCAGGCGCTCGACCAGCCGCGCGGCCCGGTAGGCGAAGATCTCGTCCAGCCAGGGGCGGACGAAGAGCCGTTGTACGAGCGGCGCCAGGGGCCCGCCGGGTACGCGGTAGCGGACGTGGTCGTACACCTCTGTCGCCGCGCCGACGGCGACGAACCGGTGCGTGTGCTCCCAGAGCGGGTACGGGCCGGCGAGCTGGACGTCGGTGAACGAGCGAGGCGGCCGCCACACGGAGATCTCCGTCCGCCACCGGATCGGGACGCGAAAGAGGCTGAGGCGGTAGCGAAGGAGCGAGCCCTGCTCGAGTCGTGCCGGCGCCTCGACGATCCGGAAGCGCAGCCAGGGAGGCGTGATCGCCTCGAGGTTCGCGGGGTCCGAGAAGAAGGCGAACACCTCGTCGCGGGGCCGCGGGACGAGCTGCGCCCGCTCCAGCGCGAAGTCGCGAGCGGCGCGCGCGTCCACGGGGCGAGCGTACGATAGGCGCGTTTCTCCTGTGGAAGCGACCGGGTAGGGGGAGCGAATGGCGATCACGACCGCGGTGCGCGGCGCCGGGGATCTCGAGGACCACGGGTTGAACCCCCGGGGTCGCGTGCACTGGAACGCCACCACCTCGCAGCTCTACACACACGCGCTGGCACGGGGCGACGCGCGCCTGGCCGAGGGCGGTCCCCTCGTCGTCGACACCGGACGGCACACCGGCCGGTCGCCCAAGGACCGCTTCTTCGTGCGCGAGCCGGAGTGCGAGGGGCGGATCGCGTGGGGCGAGGTGAACAGGCCGCTGGACGAGGCGGGCTTCGACGGCCTGCGGGCGAAGGTCGTCGCGCGGCTCGAGAGCGACGACCTCTACGTGGTGGACGCGTTCGCGGGAGCCGACCCCGCGCACCGGATCGGGGTCCGCGTGATCACGTACTCGCCCTGGCATGCGCTCTTCGCCAAGACGCTCTTCATCGAGCCGGCCGAGGACGAGCTGGAGGAGCACGCGCCGGACGCGCTCGTCCTGCACGCCCCCGACGTCGAGGCCGACCCCGGGGAGGACGGCACGCGCAGCGGTACCTTCGTCGTCCTCCATCCGACCCGGGGCGAGGTCGTGATCGGCGGGACGGAGTACGCGGGCGAGATCAAGAAGTCGATCTTCACCCTCATGAACGACCGCCTTCCGCTCGAGGGCGTCTTCCCCATGCACTGCTCCGCGAACGTGGGCGACGACGGCCGGGTGGCCATCTTCTTCGGCCTCAGCGGCACAGGCAAGACGACCCTCTCCGCCGATCCGGCGCGCCACCTGATCGGGGACGACGAGCACGGCTGGGGCGACACGGGCGTCTTCAACCTGGAGGGCGGGTGCTACGCGAAGGTCATCCGTCTCTCGGAGGAGGCGGAGCCGGACATCTACCGGGCAACGCACACGTTCGGGACCGTGCTCGAGAACGTGATCATGGACGAGCGGGGGGTGCTCGACCTGGACGACGAGTCGAAGACCGAGAACACCCGCGGCGCATACAAGCTGGAGCAGATTCCGAACGCTCTCCCGACGAAGCGGGCCGGGCACCCGAGCTCCGTCGTCTTCCTGACCGCGGACGCGTTCGGCATCCTCCCGCCCGTCGCGCGCCTGACGCGCGAGCAGGCGATGTTCTACTTCCTCACGGGGTTCACCGCGAAGCTCGCGGGAACGGAGATCGGGGTCAAGGAGCCGCAGCCCACCTTCTCCGCCTGCTTCGGCGCGCCCTTCCTCCCGCAGGAGCCGAAGCGCTATGCCGAGATGCTCGGGGAGAAGCTACGCGAGCACGAGGCCGCGGTCTGGCTCGTGAACACGGGCTGGACGGGCGGGGCCTTCGGCGAGGGCCGCCGCATGCCGATCGCGGCGACCCGCGCGCTCCTGCACGCCGCCCTCTCCGGCGAGCTCGACGGGGTCGAGTACCGCTCCGACCCGACGTTCGGGTTCGACGTCCCGAGGAGCGTGCCCGGCGTGGATGATTCCCTCCTCGACCCCCGCGCGACGTGGCGCGATCCGCAGGCATACGACGAGAAGGCGCGCGAGCTCGCGCGCATGTTCCACGAGAACTTCGCCAAGTTCGCCGATCCCGAGTCGGACGTCGCGAGGGCAGGTCCTCGCGTCGAACGGCCGGGAGCGCAAAGCCCCGCGTAGGCCCGCGGGTGCGCGGGGTACGCGGCTCGGCCGGGCCGCCGTCGTATAGCGTTGGAAGCGGTGGACGCCCAGCACGACGTACTCGTCGTCGGTGCCGGCTGTGCCGGCATGCGTGCGGCGATCGAGGCCCACGACGCGGGGGCGGACGTCGCGCTCCTCTCGAAGATCCATCCGGTGCGCTCGCACTCCGGGGCCGCCGAGGGCGGGATCAACGCGGCGCTCGGGAACGCCTCCGACGACGACCCCGAGAAGCACGCGTTCGACACCGTCAAGGGCTCCGACTACCTGGGCGACCAGGACGCGATCGAGGCGCTCTGCGAGGAGGCGCCGGCGGACGTCTACCAGCTGGAGCACTGGGGCGCGGTCTTCTCGCGCACGGAGGACGGCCGGATCGCGCAGCGGCCCTTCGGCGCCGCGGGCGAGCCTCGCACGGCGTACGCAGCCGACATCACCGGCCACGTCCTCGTGCACGTCCTGTACGAGCAGGTGATGAAGCGCGGGATCCACGCCTACGAGGAGTGGTTCGCGTGGAAGCTCGTGGAGGACGACGGGCGCTGCCAGGGAGTGATCGCTTGGGACATCGTGAACGGCGGCCTGAAGACGGTGGGCGCGAAGACGGTCATCCTCGCGACCGGAGGAGCGGGCCGCCTCTACCGCGGGACGACGAACGCGTACTCCTGCACCGGCGACGGGATGGCCATGGCGCTCCGCCTCGGCGTGCCGCTCAAGGACATGGAGATGATGCAGTTCCACCCGACGACGCTCTCGCCGACGGGCGTCCTCATTACCGAGGGGTGCCGGGGAGAGGGCGCGTACCTCCTGAACTCCGAGGGCGAGCGCTTCCTCAGCCGCTACGCGCCGAGGGCGATGGAGCTCGCCTCCCGCGACGTCATCTCCCGCGCCGAGCAGACGGAGATCGACGAGGGGCGCGGCGTGGACGGAAACGTCCTCCTCGATCTGCGCCACCTGGGCGCCGAGCGGATCATCGAGCGCCTGCACGGGACGCGCGAGCTCTCGAT
>JACVSB010000360.1 GCA_014534155.1 Thermoleophilia bacterium | reverse complement strand
TCGTCTCCCTCGGCGAAGCCCGTCGTGCCGCGCCCGAGCGCGATGACGGTTCCGGCGCCGTCTGCTCCGAGCACGCGCGGCTTCGGCACCGACGGGAGCCCGCGCCTCAGCCAGATGTCCAGGTGGTTGAGGGAGGCCGCGCGGATGCGCACGAGGACCTCGCCCGGTCCCGGCACGGGGTCGGGTGCCGTCTCCCAGCGGAGAACCTCCGGCCCGCCGTCCTCGTGGATGCGCACGGCTCTCACGGTGGGGGATCGTACTTGCCGTTGCTAGGCTCGTCTCCATGACGCAGGCGGAGCTGGACCGCCTCGCGGCCGAGCTCGGCATCGACGCGGTGGGGGCAGCACCGGCTGCGCCCTACGAGGAGACGGAGCGCCAGATCCGCGAGCGCCGCGCGCGCGGCCTCTTCGCGGACATGCGCTTCACGATGGCCCAGCCCGAGGTCTCCTGCCACCCGGAGACGCTCCTTCCGGGAGCGCGCACGGTCGTCTCGGCCGCGCTCTGCTACTACGCCCCGGCGCCTGAGCCGGAGCCCCGAGACGGGCGTCTGCCGCGCTACACCTGGCACGACGCGTACGCCGAGCTGCGCACCAAGCTGGACGGGCTCGGCCAGAGGATCGGCGGCGCCTACCGCGTCCTCGTGGACGCGAACCAGCACGTCGACCGTGAGGCCGCCGCGCGCGCCGGCGTCGGGTTCTACGGCAAGAACACGCTCCTCATCACGCGGCGGCACGGCTCGTGGGTGGTCCTGGGCACGCTCGTGACGGACGCCGAGCTGGAAGCGAGCGCGCCGCTCGCGCTCGACTGCGGCTCGTGCCGCCTCTGCGTTGACGCGTGCCCGACCGGCGCTCTCGACGAGCCGGGCGTGCTCGACGCGACGCGCTGCCTCTCCTACTGGACGCAGGCCCGCGGGTCGATACCAGAGACGTACCGCGAGGAGCTCGGCACCCAGGTGTACGGCTGCGACATCTGCCAGGACGTGTGCCCCTGGAACCGGGGCGTGGAGAAGCGGCGCGCGGACGCGCCGCTGCCGGAGGACGCGGAGCCGTCGGTCTCCCTGGTCGAGTGGCTCGAGGCTCGGGACGAGGAGCTCCGCGAGCGCTACGACCGCCTCTACTTCCCCGGCAACGACCCCCGCTACCTGCGCCGGAACGCGCTCGTGGCCGCGGGCAACTCCGGCGACTCGGCGCTCGTCCCGCTGGTCGAGGCGTACGCCCGCGATGACGACCCGCTCCTCGCCGAGCACGCGACCTGGGCGGCGCGCCGGCTGCGCGAAGGAGGAGACGCGTGACGCGCGATCTCGAGCGCCTTCGCCAGCAGGAGAGCTGGATCGCCTGGATCCGCGCGCTCGCGATCGTCTGGGCTGTCCTCGAGGTCGGG
>JACVSB010000309.1 GCA_014534155.1 Thermoleophilia bacterium | reverse complement strand
TCGAGGCGTCCCTCGCTCGCCTCGCCGGGGTGATCGCCAGCCCGACTGCCGTGAGGCGGCTGCTCCTCGGCTCCGACTGAGCCGTTCGGCGTCCTCGTCGATGCCCGAGCTCCCCACCGGCACCGTCACCTTTCTCTTCACCGACATCGAGGGCTCAACGCGACTCCTCAGCGAGCTCGGACCCGAGCGGTACGGCGACGTGCTCGTCGAGCACCGCGGCCTGATGCGACGGGCACTCGTAGCGCACGGGGGACACGAGTTCGGCACCGAAGGCGACGCCTCCTTCGTGGCGTTCGCCACGGCCTCGGGGGCGCTGGCGGCCGCCGCTTCCATGCAGCATGCGCTCGCCGCCCACGGCTGGCCCGAGGGCAGCGAGGTGCGAGTCCGGATGGGCATCCACACCGGGGAGGCAGTGGTTACTCGGAACGACTACGTCGGGCTGGCGGTTCACCAAGCGGCGCGGATCGCGGCGGCCGCTCACGGCGCGCAGGTTCTCGTCTCGCAAACGACGCGCGAGCTTGCCTGCGGCGAGCGGCTCCCCGACGGCGTAGCGCTCGAGGATTTGGGCGAGCACAGGCTGAAGGATCTGAGCGAGCCGCAGCGGCTCTACCAGCTCGTGGCCTCCGGGCTGCCCTCCCGTTTCCCACCGCCGAGGACGCTCGCGAACCGCACGACGAATCTCCCGACGCAGCCGACGCCGCTCGTCGGGCGCGAGCGCGAGCTCGCCGAGCTGGCGACCCTCGTTCGCGGGGAGAACGTCCGCCTGCTCACGCTGACGGGCACGGGAGGGACGGGAAAGACGCGCCTCGCCCTTCAGCTCGCCGCCGATCTGGTCGACGACTTTGCCGCGGGTGTCTTCCTTGTCGCGCTCGCGCCCGTCGGCGACCCCGAGCTCGTCGTACCCACGATCGCGCAGACGCTCGGGCTCGCCGAGCAGGGAGGGCAGACGCTCGAGGAGACGCTGCGGGACGACCTCCGCGAGAAGGAGCTCCTGCTTCTCCTCGACAACCTCGAGCACCTCGTGGAGGCGGCGGCGGCGGCCGTCTTGGGGCTCCTCGCCGCCTGCCCGCGGCTCGTCGTGCTCGCCACGAGCAGGGAGCGCCTGAACCTTCCCGGGGAGCAGGAGTACGCCGTCGAGCCGCTTGCGCTTCCGGATCCAAACGACGCTCCGAACGCTGAGACGCTCTCGCGCTACGCGGCGGTCCGGCTCTTCGTCGAGCGGGCGCGCGCCGTCAAACCGGGGTTCGTGGTGACGGAGGAAACAGCGCCCGCGATTGCGGAAATCTGCATCCGCCTCGACGGGCTTCCGCTCGCGATCGAGCTTGCCGCGGCCCGCGTGAAGCTGCTGCCCCCGCAGGCACTCCTTTCCCGCCTGTCGGAGCGGCTGCGGCTGCTGACCGGCGGGGCGCGGGGACTGCCCGAGCGTCAGCGGACGCTCCGGGGCGCTGTCGACTGGAGCTACACGCTGCTCCGGGAGGAAGAGAGGCTGCTCTTCGCGCGCCTGGCCGTCTTCGCCGGCGGATTCGCACTCGAGGCGGCGGAGGCGGTTTGCGGAGACGGCGGCCTCGACGTCCTCGAGGGCGTGTCGTCGCTGAGCGACAAGAGCCTCGTTCGCCCCGTCGACCCCTCGGGAGAGGAGCCGCGATTCTCGCTGCTCGAAACGATCCGCGAGTACGCGCTCGAGCGGCTCCGCGAGAGCGGCGAGGAGGACGCCGTGCGGGCGGCGCACGCACGCTACTTCCTCTCGCTGGCCCGGGAGGCGGAGAAGGTCTCGCAC
>JACVSB010000268.1 GCA_014534155.1 Thermoleophilia bacterium | reverse complement strand
GCGGCTGAGTACGCTCCCATCGCTCCCGCCTGTTGTAACGCCTGCCGGGTCTGCGCGACGAACGGGATCGTCGGGTTGGTCTTCGCGGCAGCCGGGGCGGTCGCGGCGTTCTCTTCCCGGCTCCTCGCTCGCTTCCGTTCCTCCGAAGCTCGCTCAGAACGCTCGAGCCGCTCCTCCTAGGAACGGCGTCCTCGAGCATCGACCTCGGAACGGCCTCGCTCGGCGAGCTCCACCGCGCGGCGGGAGGAGGGGCGACTCTGACGTGGTGCGCGCGACGACCTCGCCGCCCTCCTCTCCCCGAGGCTCGCCGCGGTCGCGCGCGTTCCGACTGACGGAAACCGTTCGCACGCCGGAAGCGGGTCGGACAACTCGATTGCACGCGGACGTTCCGTGCGCCACACTGTCCAGGCGGATCCGGCCCGAGACGCGAGGCGAGCGTGAGCGCAGAGTCCCGTAGCGACGGAGAGAGGAGCGCTGAGCCGTTGCGCATCTTCGTCAACTACCGGCGAGCGGAGACGCGCTTCCACACGACGCAGCTTCGCGAGGCGCTCGCCCAGCGCTTCGGCGAGGAGAACATCTTCTGGGACATCGACACGATCGACCTGGGCGTCGACTTCGCGGAGGCGATCACCGACGCGGTCGGCTCCTGCGACGTCTTCGTGGCCGTGATCGGCAAGGAGTGGGTATCCATGGCCGACGAGTCGGGGGAGCGGCGGCTCGACAACCCGGAGGACTACGTCCGCATCGAGATCGAAGCTGCGCTCGAACGCGGCGTCCGGGTCATCCCGGCGCGGGTCCAGGGCGCGCCGATGCCACGCTCGACGGACCTCCCCGAGCCGCTCCGTCCGCTCGCGCGCCGAAACGGGCTCGAGCTCACGGACACGCACTGGCAGTACGACGTCGCCCGGCTCGTCCGGGCGCTCGAGAACGTCGAGCGCGAGAAGCGGCGCGGGCCGCGGGGCGACGGCGCCAGCGCGACGGACGTCGAGGTCGAGCCGGCCGAGCACGAGCCGGTGGCCCAGGTCGAGGAGGATCGGCCGCGCAGCGAGGAGGCGGACGCGCCCATGACCGTCCCGCACGAGGCCGCGGCGACCGAGCCCGGCGCTCGAGGAGGCAGGAGCGTCCTCGAGGCCCTGCTCTCCCGGAGCGCTCTCGCACCGTGGCTCCTGGCAGCGGCCGCTCTCGTCGGCGTCCTCCTCGGCGTTCAGACCGCGGCGAGGGACGACGCGAACGCGCTCCTGGTCGCAGTCGTCTTCGCCTTGCCGGCAGGCGCCCTCGTATTCCTGCTCGTGAGGATGACCGGCAGGAGGGCGCAGGCTCTGCTCGCAGCGCTCGCCGCGCTCCTCGGCGTGGCCGATTTGGCGTTGGCCGCGTCCGACGGCGGCGCCTACACGGCGCTGCTCGTCCTGCACGGCTGCCTCGCGCTCGGCGGAGCGGCGGTTGCGGGCGTTCGTGCACGGCGCCGTCTCCCGAGCGCGTAGCCGGCGGCCGCCGGTCCAGAACGCCGCAACGCTTGGCCGCTCGAGCGCGAAACGTGCAGAATCGATCGCCAGGGTGGAGCAAGGCGACCCGACTCTCGCGCGCCTCGAAGATCAGATCGACTGGTACGACCGCAAGAGCGGGCTCTGCCAGAGACGCTTCAAGTGGCTGAAGGCGGCGCAACTCGTCGCGGCAGCCGCAATCCCCGTCGTCGCCACGCTCGACGCGAACGCCGCGGTCACGGCCTCGCTCGGCGCCCTCGTCGTCGTGCTCGAGGGCGTGCAGCAGCTGAACCAGTACCAGCAGAACTGGAGCGCCTACCGCTCGACCTGCGAGGCGCTGAAGCACGAGAAGTACCTCTTTCTCGCGCACGCGGGTCCGTACAGCGGGGCGAACGACGCGCGAGCCCTTCTCGCCGACCGGATCGAGGGGCTGATTTCCCAGGAGCACGCCAAGTGGGTCTCGGCGCGCGAGGAGGGGAACCGCGCGCTCACGGGGCAGCGGGAAGGGCCGGAGTGAAGCGCGGGGCGGCGGCCGGCCGCGTCGCGGGGCCGGGAGGCCGAGCCGGCGATCCCGACGCGCGCTCGTCCTTCCAGATCGTCCTCAACTACCGCCGTGACGACACGGCCGGCCATGCGGGCCGCCTCTACGACGCGCTCTCCGAGGAGTTCGGGGAGGACGCAGTCTTCATGGACATCGACAAGATCGAGCCGGGCGTGAACTTCGTGCAGGCGATCGAGCGGGCAATCGACGCGTGCGACGTCTTCATCGCGCTGATCGGGCGGCAGTGGCTGACGGCCACGGACGCGAAGGGGCGTAAGCGGCTCGAGAG
>JACVSB010000342.1 GCA_014534155.1 Thermoleophilia bacterium | reverse complement strand
GTGGAGCTGCTCGCGACGAACCCGGCCAAGCTCTTCGGGCTCTACCCGCGCAAGGGGACGATCGCCGTCGGCTCCGACGCGGACCTGGTCGTCTTCGACCCGGAGCGAACGCACGTCATCTCTGCCTCGACGCACCATTCGAAGACCGACTACAACCTCTACGAGGGAACCGAGGTGACGGGGACGCCCGAGGTCGTGCTCCTGCGCGGCCACGTGCTCGTCGAGGACGGCCGGCTGGTCGCGGAGCCGGGGATCGGGCAGTTCGTCCCGCGCGCCCGCTTCGGCGAGCAGCTCGTGCCCGTCGGCGCCGCTGCCTCCGCCTGACGCGGAGCCGCGGCTCCGGCCACCACCGGCGCCGCTTCGCCCCCCGACGACGGAGGGCGGAGCAGAGGCTACGCAGCGACGCCGGGCCGGACGAGGCGCGCCGGGCGCCGCAGGCCGGCCTCGGCCGCGTGCGGGTTCACGGGCTCGGCGAGCGGGGGAGCCCCGTACGAGCGGCGTCGGCGGCCAGGCGGAGGCGTTCCGTAGAGCGTCGTCCGCTGACGAGGCGCGCGCCCGAGCGCCCGGATCGCCGCCTCCATGCGCTCCGGGGGCATCTCCTGGCCGTGTCCTGCGCCCGCGGCCCGCGAGATCGACTCGTTCATCAGGGTTCCCCCGAGGTCGTTGGCGCCCGCCCGGAGCGCGGCCTGCGCGCCCGCGAGACCGAGCTTCACCCACGAGGCCTGCACGTTCGTGATCCAGGGGTGGAGGGCCAGCCGGCCGACGGCGTGCATGAGCATCGCCTCGCGGAAGGTCGGGCCGGGACGGGCGCCGCCGCGCAGGTAGATCGGCGCTTCCATGTGGACGAAGGGGAGGGGGACGAACTCGGTGAACCCGCCCGTCCGGCGCTGCTGTTCGCGGAGCGCGAGGAGGTGGCGGGCCCAGCTTCGCGGTCGCTCCACCGAGCCGAACATGATCGTCGTCGTCGAGCGCAGGCCCGCCCGGTGGGCGGCGTCGTGCACCTGGAGCCACTGGGCGCTCGAGACCTTGTCCGGGCAGATGAGGCGCCGGACGCCGTCGTCCAGGACCTCCGCCGCCGTCCCCGGCAGCGAGGCGAGGCCGACGGCGCGCAGGCGGGCGAGGTAGACCTCCAGGGGGAGGCCGAGCGTCGCCGCCCCCTGCCAGACCTCGAGCGCCGAGAAGGCGTGCACGTGCAGCTCGGGCAACTCCGAGGCGAGGGCGCGGCAGACGTCCAGGTAGTAGTCGCCGGTGAACGAGGGGTGGATGCCGCCCTGGAGACAGATCTCGACCGCGCCGCGGTCCCGGGCCTCGCGGGCCCGGCGGACGATCTCGTCCAGCGGCACCAGGTAGGGGGCGCCGCGCAGGTTGGCGGCGAGCTTGCCCTTCGAGAAGGCGCAGAAGCCGCAGCGGAAGTAGCAGACGTTCGTGTAGTTCACGTTCCGCGTGACGACGTACGAGACGGTGTCCCCGTTCACCTCGCGGCGGAGCGCGTCGGCGGCGGCGAGAACGGCGCG
>JACVSB010000274.1 GCA_014534155.1 Thermoleophilia bacterium | reverse complement strand
CGGCTCCGAAGCAGGAAGTCCTCCCGCGTCTCCTCGTTCACCAGCAGGTCGAGATAGCGCTTGCGGTAGCGCGTCTCGGGGTCGACGAGGCCGTGGTAGGTGTCGGGCAGGGGCCGGCGGGTCTTGGCCAAAAGTACGAGCTCCTCCACGGCGAGCGAGGCCTCCCCGCGCCGGGTCTTCGCCGGCCTTCCGGCGGCCCCGACCACGTCGCCCAGGTCGACGTCGACGGGCCCCACCTTCTCGGCGGAGCAGAGGAGCTGGATCCGCCCCGAGCGGTCGACGAGGTCGAGGAAGACGAGCTTCCCGTGGCCCCGCCGGGCCATGACGCGACCCGCGAGCCGCCGCGTCTTCGCCTTCTCCTCGCCGGGGGCGAGCTCCTCCGCCTCGGCGCGGACGGGCGCCACCTCGTCCCGGTTCGGGAAGCGCTTCGGCAACCCCGGCATGGGGCGCGAGTCTAGTGGCGGGTCGAAGGGCGCCCGTTCCCGCGGCTTCGGACCGTGTCCTCCTGCGTCCGCCGGGTGCGCCTTCGAGCAGTCGGCGCGAGCCGTGTCCGCCAGGTGCGCCACGGCCGGGGTCTGACCGGAGACATGGCCGGAGAGGCCGTGCGCGCGCCGGCGACGGCGAGGCGCGCGGTCAGGCGGTGCTGACGTCGAGGATCTTGTACTTCAGGGAGCCGCGCGGAGCCGCGACCTCGACGACCTCGCCCTTCTTTCGGCCGATGATCGCCTTGCCCACGGGCGACTCGTTCGAGAGCTTACTCTCGGCCGGGTTCGCTTCTGCGGAACCGACGATCACGTACTCGACCGTCTCGTTTGCGTCGATGTCCTTCAAGCGGACGCGTGCCCCGATCGCGACGACGCCCTTCGGCACGTCCTCGGCCTCGATCACGCGCGCGCGGCTCAGCCGCTCCTCGAGCTGCGAGATCCGCTGCTCGAGCATCGCCTGCTCGTTCTTCGCGTCGTCGTACTCCGAGTTCTCCGAGATGTCCCCGAACTCGCGGGCGTGGCGTATCCGATCGGCGACTTCGCGCCGCTTCTCGTTCTTGAGGTACTCGATTTCCCCCTTGAGCTTCTCCAGCCCCTCGGGGGTGAGCAGTACGTCCCTCGCGATCATTCCTACCAGGCCCCCACCCGATCTCGCGCGTCTTCCCCGATCCTGAGCCGGCGAATTGTAGCCCCGGTGTCAAGACGGATTTCTCGGCTGGGCTAGCCTTTCCTGCGTGGAGAGAGGGCTCCGAACGCGGTGGCAGATCGGCCCCGTCACGATCCCGACGCGCGTCGTCCTGGCGCCGATGGCGGGGGTCAGCGTGCAGGCCTTTCGCCGCCAGGGCAGGCGCTACGGCGCCGGGCTCGTCTGCTCCGAGATGGTCAGCTGCGCGGGCCTCCGCCACGGGAACGAGCGCACGCTGGGGTACCTGCGGATCGCCGACGACGAGCACCCGCTCGCCGTCCAGATCTTCGGCTCCGAGCCGGCGGCGATGGCGGAGGCCGGGTGCCTGGTCGAGCAAGCAGGCGCCGACCTCGTCGACATCAACTTCGGCTGCCCCGTCCGCAAGGTCACGAAGACGGGCGCGGGCGCGACGCTCCTCGAGGAGCCCGCGCGGGCCTGCGCGATCGTCTCAGCCGTCGCCTCAGCTGTCTCCGTGCCCGTGACGGTCAAGATGCGGCGAGGGCTCGAGAACGGGGCGCGAACCGCGCTCTCGCTCGCCCCGCGCCTCGTCGAGGCCGGCGCCCAGGCGCTGACGCTCCATCCCCGGTCGGCCAGGCAGATGTACACGGGGGAGGCCGACCACTCGCTGACCGCGGAGCTCGTCGAGCTCGTGGACGTCCCCGTCGTCGCCTCCGGCGACATCACGTCGCGCGCGCGGGCGCGCAACGTGCTCGCCGCAACCGGCGCCGCCGCCGTCATGGTCGCCCGTGCCGCGCAGGGGAACCCGTGGGCGGTGGCCGAGATCGCCGGCGAGAATGGGCACGCTCCCTCGCGCGACGAGGTCGTCGGCGAGCTCCTCTTCTTCATCGGCGAGACCGTCAGGGAGATGGGCGAGCAGCGGGCGACGCGCTTCCTGCGCAAGTTCTACGGCTGGTATCTCGGGAAGGGTCGCTTCCCCAGGCCGTTCAAGCGCGAGATCGTCCAGCTCGCGACGCTGGACGAGGTCGCGGGCCGGCTGCGCGCGGCGGCACCCGGCGCACATGCCGTCCTCGCGCGCCTGGAGGAAGAGGCGTCCGTCGGCGAGGAGAGGGTGCTCGACCTCCCGATCTCGGCCTACGGAGGCG
>JACVSB010000031.1 GCA_014534155.1 Thermoleophilia bacterium | reverse complement strand
GCAAGAGCGACGTGCGCGTCGACCGAGAAGGCGCCGGGCCGCGTCGTTCCGGAGGCGTGCACGCGAACGCCCTCGGGGGTGCGCTCGATCCGCTCCACGGCCGCGTCGAGGGCGAGCGTGCCGCCTCCGACCTGATGGTGCTCGAGCGGTTGCATGTAGCGCACGCGCACGCTCGAGAGCGCGACGACCGACGTGTCCACGGGCCGCGGGGAGACGAGGACGATCCTCCGCGCCCAGGGCTCGAGGCCGTCCGCGAGCTCGAAGGCCGAGTTGCGCTTGCCGATCACGACGACGTCCTTGCCCTCGTACCGGGCCGGGTCTCGCTCGGCCTCCGCGTAGTGCGCGGCGTGCTCGCTGCCGGGCATCGTCGACTTCCACGGCTCGGTCGCCCCGAGCGCGAAGACGACGAAGCGGGCCCGGTACTCCCCGTCCGTCGTTTCCAGCACGAGCTCGTCGCCCTCCCGGCGCGTGCTCTGCCACTCGCAGCCGTAGCGGGCTTGCACACCGGCGCGCGCGGCGAAGCGGCGGTGGCCCTCCTCCATCTCCGCGCGCGTGGGGACGATGGCACTCCGGCTCCCCTCGCGCATGACCTCGGCAACGCAGGCGCGGTGCGCGGGCTCCTCGCCGAGGAGGCTGTTCTGGTCGTACAGCTCGTAGTCCGACGTCTCGCGCGCGGCGAGGGCTTCCGGCTCCGACCACGAGAGGAGCCGCTCGAAGAGCGGGAAGCGCCGGAACATGCCTCCGGGCGCCTCGTCGCGGGAGACGAGCGCATGCGTGACCCCCAGGCGGCGGAGGGCGTAGCTCGTCTGCAGCCCTCCCGGCCCGGTTCCGACGACGACGACGGGGTAGCGCCCCGGCCCGCCTACCCCTTCCACTCGAGGGTCTCGCTCAGCCGCATCGCCTCCGCCTTCAGCATCGCGAGCAGGACGGGCGGGTTGGCGAGGAGGAACGACTCGACGTCCGGCCCCGGGACGACGAGGCACCGCAGCGAGCTCGCCGCGATGACGTCCGCCGTCGGCGCGCCGCCGAGCAGCGCGGAGACCTCCCCGAAGAACTCGCCGCGCCCCAGGCGCGCGATCTCTCCCTTTCCGTCCAGGACGACCGAAGCCTGTCCGTCCAGGACCACGTAGAGCCCCGACCCGCTCAGGCCCTTGCGCAGGATCCGCTGCCCCTCGGGGAAGAGCTCTTCGTCATAGGTGTGCGCGATCCGTTCCAGCTGGGGCCGTGAGAGGCCGGCGAAGAGTGCGAGCCGGGCGAGCGTCTCGATGTCGGCGCCGTTCGCCATGCCTCGCCGATGGAGCTTACGCGCTAGGGGCCGGTCCGGGAACCTGCGTGATGCCGGTGCAGGCAAAAACCACCGGTTTTGAGCTGCACCGGCGCGCGATGGCTTGCCGGACAGGCCCCTAGACCGGAAGCTCGCGCGCGGCGAAGTAGACGGCCTCCGAGAAGGTGGGGAACGGCTGGATCGTGTCCCGCAGGACGGCGACGGGGACGGCGGCTCGAACGGCGAGCGTGAGCTGGCCGACCCACTCGCCCGCCTCGGGGCCTACGGCCACCGCTCCGACGAGAACGGCGCGCTCGGGATGGGCGAAGAGCTTGACGAAGCCCGGCCGCTTCGGCTTCGCGTAGGTGGAGGCGCGCGAGACCTTGGCGATGTCCCACGTCGCGGCGACAGACCCGTCGCCGCTCGTGTCGCCGACCGACGCCACCTGGGGATCGGTGAAGACTGCTGCCGGGATGGCGCGGTAGTCGGCGCGGCGCTGCCCGCCGGCGACGTTCTCGGCTGCGACCCTCGCCTGGTACTTCCCCACGTGGGTGAAGAGCGAGATCCCCGTCACGTCGCCCACCGCCCACACGTCCTGGCCGGCGCGCAGCCCGTCGTCGACGGCGATCCCGCCCCGGCCCAGCTCGAGACCGAGCCGCTCGAGGCCGAGGCCCTCGACGTTCGGGCGCCTGCCGGTAGCGACGAGAAGGTGCGTGGCGTCTACCTCGGTGGCGCGCGCGCCCTCGCACTCGAGCCGGAGGCGCTCGCCGACGCGCTGGACGGCGGTCGGGCGTGTCCCAGTGAGGACGCGGACGCCCTCGCTTTCGAGCGCCGCCCCGAGGACGCTCCCCGCGTCCTCGTCGATCCGCTCGAGCAGCGTCTCGCCGCTTTGGACGAGGGTCACGCGCGAGCCCGCGCGCGCGTAGAACTGCGCGAGCTCGCATCCGACCGCGCCGCCGCCGACGATCGCCAGGCTCTCCGGGATCTCCTTCGCGCTCGTGCCCTCGCGGCTCGTCCAGTACGCCACCTCCTCGAGACCGCGCATCGGCGGCGTCGCCGGAACGGATCCCGTGGCGACGACAAGCGCCTCGTAGGGGAGGTCGCGCTCCCCCACCCGGACCCGGCCGGGCTCGACCACCTCGGCGCGGCCGCGCACGACGTCTGCGTCCAGGCCCTCGAGCCAGCCCACCTGGCTTGCGTCATCCTTCTCGGCCACCTCGTCGCGCCAGGCGAGGACGGAGGCGAGCTCGAGCTCGGCGGCGCTCCCCGGCGCGGAGCGGGCGCGGTAGGCGACCTCGAGCGGACGGAGCATGGTCTTGGACGGGATGCACGCCCAGTAGGAGCACTCGCCGCCCACGAGCTCGCGCTCGACGATCGTGATGGCCACGTCGCGGTCGAGCCGCCGGAGCGTAGCCACGAAGCTCTCGCCGGCCACCCCGGCGCCGAGGACGACGACGCCGCCGGGCACTAGAGCGGGAAGTCGAGGAAGGCGACCGAGTCCCGCATCAGCTCGATTACCGGGTCGGCCGCGAGGAGGCTGCCGAGCCCGACGACGAGGCAGACGAGCACGGTGGCCGTGAGCGGTGCGTCGCGGGGCGGGGAGCCGCCGGCGGGTGCCACGCGAACGGCCGGCGGCGTCATGTACATCGCGCGAACGACACCCGCGTAGTAGTAGACGGAGACGACGGTCGCCGCCACGCCGACGATCGCAAGCCAGGTCCAGCCCCGCTCGATGACGGCCGAGAAGACGTACAGCTTCCCGAGCAGGATCCCGGCCGAGGGAAAGCCGATGAAGCCGAACATGAACGCGGCCATCGCGAGCCCGTGGAACGGCCGCTCCCAGCCGAAGCCCGCGAGATCGGCCACGGCGACCGGCCGCGCGAGCTCCCGCTCGCGCGCGGCCACGACTGCGAACGACCCGATGGAGAGCGCGCAGTACGGGATCAGGTAGTAGAGGAGGGCGCGGCCGCCCAGCGCGTTGCCGGCCGCGATCGGCATGAGCAGGAAGCCGGCGTGGGAAACGCTCGAGTACGCGAGCAGGCGCTTCACGTCGGACTGGACGATCGCGGCCAGGTTCCCCCACGCGAGCGAGACGCACGCGATCACGGCGAGGGCGGTGGTCCAGAGCTCCTGCTCGCTGGGGAACGCGGTCACGAGCAGCCGGAGCGTGAGAACGAGCGCCGCCACCTTCGTCGCCGCGGACATGAAGGCCGAGACGGGCGTCGGTGCTCCCTGGTAGACGTCCGGCGTCCACATGTGGAACGGCGCCGCCGAGACCTTGAACGCGAGTCCGACGAGGATCATCGCGAGGCCGGCGAGGAGGAAGAGCCGCTCGGCGTTCGGCACCTCGCCGGCGATCGCCGAGAAGCCGAGCTCGCCCGTCGCGCCGTAGACGAGGGCGCAGCCGAAGAGCAGGATCGCTGACCCGAAGCTCCCGACGATCAGGTACTTGAGGCCCGCCTCGAGCGAGCCAAGGCGGTGCACCGCGACCGCGGTGAGGACGTAGAGGGCGATCGAGAACCACTCGAGCCCGAGAAAGAGCGTCATCAGGTTGCTGGCCTGCACGAAGAACGCCATCCCTGCCACGGCGGCGAGAAGGAGCGCGTAGTACTCGGCGGTTCGCTCGCGGTCGTCGAGGAGGTCGGCGGGGGCTCCCTCGCCGCGCGGCGCCCGCGCTTCCCACCACGACGCGCCGACGGCAAGGAGGCCGGCGCCGCAGAGGAGGATCTGGGCGATCTCGGCCAGGCGGTCACGCCGGATCGCCTCGGCCACGACCGCGCGCCCCTGCTCGTCTAGGTTCCAGAGAAGGCCGCAGGCGACGGCGGCACCGAGGAAGCCGGCAGCGGCCACGAGGCCGGCGAAGCCGCGTCGCGCGCGGCGGGGGAGAAAGACGCCGACCACGAGGACGAGCGCGGAGGCGCCCAGGAGGACGAGGACCGGAGCGAGGGCCGCCCAGTCGATGTGCGGGTTCCGGAAGCCCTCCATCAGCGGGTTCCTCCTCCCCCGCCGAGGGCGCCTACGAGGTCGCCGGCGAACGCGTGGTCGGTGATCCCCGCCGGCCAGAAGGAGAGCGCGACCAGCACGACCACGAGGGCGCCGACGACGGCGACCTCGGCTGGGCGAAGGTCGAGCGCCTGGGGGTGCACCGCCGTCCCGATCCCCTCGTGCAGCACCGCGGAGACGAGCCGGAGCATGTATGCGGCGGCGAGGACGATCGCGGTCACGCCCACGACCGCCCAGCCCCAGCCGCGGGCGAAGACGCCGTTCAGGATGAGGAACTCCGCTGCGAACGCGGTCGAAAGCGGCACGGCGAGCGAGATGACGGCGGCGGTGAGGAGAAGCGATGCGAGCCGGGGCCGTCCCCGCGCCATCCCGCCCAGGAGCTCGAGGCGGCCGCTCGCGGCCCTACGCTCCACCGTTCCGGCGAGGAGGAAGAGGGCGGCCGAGACGAGGCCGTGGTTCACCATGTGCAGGAGCGCGCCGTCCAGGCCGGAGCTGTTGACGGCGAAGATGCCCAGCACGATGAGGCTCATCTGGGCGAGGCTCGAGTAGGCGACCACGCCGCGGAAGTCCGGCGCCCGGAAGGCGAGCAGCGAGCCGTACACGAGGCCGACGGCCGCAAGCGTGAGGACGACCGTCCGCCACTCCGAGACGGGGTCCGGGAAGGACGGGAGCACGATGCGCAGCATCCCGTATGCCGCCGTCTTCGAGACGACGCCGGAGAGGAGCGCGGAGACCTCGGCGGGCGCTTCCCGGTAGGCATCGGGGAGCCACCCGTGGAAGGGGAAGATCGGCGCTTTCACGGCAAAGGCGGCGAGGAAGCCGAGGAAGATCCAGGTGCTCCCGTTCGACTGCAGGCGCGTCATGTCGAACGTGTCGTTCGCGAGCCCGAGCGCGATGATCGCGACGAGCATGAGGAGCGAGCCCGCCAGGGTGTAGGTGACGAACTTGACCGTCGCCTCCACGCGCCGCGTCCCGCCCCAGACGCCGACGAGCACGTAGAGCGGGATGAGCATCGCCTCGAAGAACGCGTAGAAGAGGAGCAGGTCCTGGGCGACGAACACCCCGACGGTGGCGCCCAGGAGGAAGAGCAGGAGGCCGAAGTACGCGCGCGGCCGCTCGCGGCCGACCCACATGCCGTAGGCGATGGCGGCGACGCTGACGAGCGCGGTCAGGCCGACCAGCCAGAGCGAGAAGTCGAAGAGGCCGACCTTGTAGGCGGCGTCCAGGTCCCCGAACCACGTCACGTCGGCTCCGTGCTGCAGCGCCCCGGAGGCGAAGTCGAAGTTCTGCAGGGTGACGACCCAGAGGAAGAGCTCCGCGAGGGCGACGAGGAGCGCGAAGCCGCCGGCCGCCCGCGGCGTGCGGAGAGGGAGGATCCAGACGGCGAGCGCGCCGCCGAGCGGAACGAGGACGAGCGCCGTCGTCAGCACGAGGATGCCTCCCCTGCCGGCACGAAGTGCACCTAGCCGACCACAAGGAAGACGACGGCGAGGACGGCGAGGCCCAGCGCGAGCGCGAGGACGTAGGAGCGCACGACTCCCGTCTGGGCGGCGCTGAGCCGCCTGGAGGTGCCGCGGACGGTCGCGCCGAGATCCGTGAGCGAGGCGAGGACGACGGGCCGCTCGAGGAAGCGCTCGAGGAAGGACGCCGTCTGCGACGCGGGCTCGTAGAAGTAGACGTCGTAGGCGTCGTCGAAGAAGAACTTGTTCTCGAGCGTGCGCGCCGCCCACGGCGCCGAGCGCGCGAGGCGCGCGGGCGCGGCCGTCGGACGCCGGTAGAGCGCCCAGGCGAGCGCGATCCCGGCGAGGGAGAGGGCGACGCTGACGAGGAGCGAGAACCAGAAGGTCGTCCCGGTCGCCTCCTCCGCCGACTCGGCGACCGGGTGGATCCAGTCGTCGACCGCGTGCCAGAGGCCGGGGATCTGGAGGATGCCGCCGACGAGGGCGAGGAGCGAAAGGAGCGCGACCGGCCACATCATCACGCCGGGCCCCTCCCAGCGCTCGCGGTGCAGGTGCTCCTGCACGAAAGGCGAGCGCTGCCGCCCGAAGACGACGAAGACCATCCGGAACGTGTAGAGCGCCGTCAGGAACGCGCCGGCCGCGGCCACCGCCCACAGAACCCGCCCGAGCGTTCCGGCCTCGAGGGCGCTCGCGAGGACGGCGTCCTTCGACCAGAAGCCCGAGAGCGGAGGCACCGCCGCGAGCGCGAGCGCGCCGACGAGCGTCGCGCGGTACGTCCAGGGGAGCTCCCGCCCGAGCCCGCCCATCCGGCGGATGTCCTGCTCGCCGGCGAGGGCGTGGATGACGACGCCCGCGGCCATGAAGAGGAGGGCCTTGAAGAAGGCGTGCGTCATCAGGTGGAAGAGCCCCGCGCCGTAGGCGCCCAGCCCGACCCCCACGAACATGTAGCCGATCTGGCTCATCGTCGAGTAGGCGATCACGCGCTTTATGTCCGTCTGCACGAGGGCGACGAGGCCGGCGAGGATGATCGTGACGGCGCCGAGGATCGCGGCCAGGTGCTGGATGTCCGGTGCGAGCTCGAAGAGCGGGCTCGCGCGGGCGATCAGGTAGACGCCGGCCGTGACCATGGTGGCGGCGTGGATGAGCGCGCTGACCGGCGTCGGGCCCTCCATCGCGTCGGGGAGCCACGTGTGCAGCGGCACCTGGGCCGACTTCGCAAGAGCGCCGCCGAGCAGCCCGAGCGCGACGAGCACGGCCGCCGCGGAGCCCTCCCCCAGCACCTCCGGGGCCGCCGCGAAGACGCGGCCGAGCTCGAGCGTGCCCGTCTTCTGGACGAGGAGGAAGAGGGCGAGGGCGAACGTGGCGTCCCCCGCCGCGTTGATCACGAACGCCTTCTTGCCCGCGCGCACGGCGGACGTCCGCTCGTGCCAGAAGTTGATCAGGAGGTAGGAGGAGAGGCCGACCATCCCCCAGCCGGCCAGGAGGAGGAGGAGGTTCCCGCCCTGGACGAGGAGGAGCATCGAGAAGAGGAAGAGCGCCTTGTAGGCGTGGTAGCGCCGCTCCTCAACGTCGCCGGCCATGTACCCGATCGCGTACGTGAGGATCAGGAAGCCGACTCCCGAGACGACGAGCATCATGAAGACCGCCAGCGGGTCGACAAGGAGCTCGAGCCCGACGCGGAAGTCGCCTGCCGAGAGCCACGTCCACAGCGTCGACGTCTGCGAGCGGTCGTCCGCGTCGCGGGCGAGCAGGAGGCCGAAGGCAGCCACGCTCGCGGCGAAAGCGACGAGGGCCGAGCCGGCCGCCGTGTAGCCCGCGACGCGGCCGCTCAACCGCTCGCCTGCGAGCGCGATCGCGACCACCGCGAGGGCGGGCGACGCGAGCGCGATCCAGGCGGCGACGCTCATCCGCGCAGGAGCTTGAGCTTGTCCACGTCCAGATCGGCGTGCAGGCGGGTCATGGCGACGATCAGCCCGAGGCCGACGACCGCCTCGGCCGCGGCGACCACCATGACCGTGAGGGCGAAGACCTGACCGTCGCTCTCCCCCAGGTGGCGCGCGAACGCGAGGAAGGAGAGGTTGCCGGCGTTGAGCATGATCTCGAGGGCGAGGAGCACGATCAGCGGGCTCCTGCGGATGAGCACGCCCGCGGCGCCGACCGCGAAGAGGACGATGGAGAGGATGAGGTACGAGGCGATCCCCGGGCCCATCATCGCCGCAGCCGCTCCTCGCCCGCCTCGGCCCGGTGTGCGGCCGGCACGGTCGAGCCGAGGATGACGCCGCCCACCGCGGCGACGAGGAGGATGATCGAGGTCGCCTCGAAGGCGAGCAGGTGGTCGGAGAGGAAGAGGCGCCCGATCTCGGCCGCGCTTCCGTACGGAGCTCCCACCTCCGCCGAGCCCGCGAGCGTGTCGCCCGCGCGCAGGACGATCGCGACGACGACCTCGACGGCGATCGCCCCCGCGGCGACGAGCGCGGCGACGTTCTGGAGCGTCGGACCGCCCGCCCAGGGAGCGTCGGCGCGGCCGCCCAGGTACGCGATCACGAAGAGGAACATGACGACGACGGCCCCCGCGTAGACGAGAACCTGGGCGGCTGCGACGAACTGGGCTTCGAGGAGGAGGAAGAGGACCGCGAGCGAGGCGAGGTTCACGATCAGCGCGAGCGCCGAGTAGAACGGGTTCGAGAAGACGACGACGCCGATCCCGGACGCGATGAGCGCGGTGGCCGCTGCGATCCAGACGAGCCAGACGAGAACCTCGCCCGCGTCGCCCGTGAGCGAGGCCAGGAGCGTCGTCACGACTCCACCTTCCAGACGGGCTCCGGCGTGTCGTAGAGCGCTCGGTCGGCGATCGGCACCGTCTTGACCGGCGGCGCGAGCAGCATGTCCTTCGTGTAGATCTGGTCGTCGCGGTTGTACTCCGAGAGCTCGTACTCGTTGCCCAGCGTGATCGCGTCGAAGGGGCAGGCGATCTCGCAGTAGCCGCAGAAGATGCAGCGGCTCATGTTGATCTCGTAGATCCGCGCGTAGCGCTCGCCCGGCGAGACCCGGTTCCCGGGAGTGTTCTCCGCGGCGACGACGCGGATGCAGTCGGCGGGGCAGGCGGCGGCGCAGAGCGAGCAGCCCACGCACTTCTCGAGCCCGTTCTCGTGCCGGTGAAGGCGGTGGCGCCCGCGGAAGCGGGGGTAGACGGGGCGCTTGTACTCCGGGTACTGCTGCGTGATCGGCTTCCGGAAAATCTGCCGGAACGTGACGGCGAACCCCTTGAGCGACTCGAGCGGCTGGGGCGACATCAGAAGACGGTGACGAGGACGGCCGTGACGACGGCGTTCAGCGTGGCCACGGGCAGGAGGACCTTCCAGCCGAACTTCATCAGCTGGTCGTAGCGCAGGCGCGGGAGCGTCGCGCGAAGCCACATGAAGACGAAGATGAAGCCCGCGATCTTGATCAGAAACCAGAGCGTGCTCGGGAGGACGGGCCCACCCCAGCCGCCGAAGAAGAGCGCGACGCCGAGGCCGGAGAAGGTGATCATGTTGATGTACTCGGCCGTCTGGAAAAGGCCGAAGCGCATGCCGCCGTACTCGGTGTGGTATCCGGCCACGAGCTCCTGCTCGGCCTCCGGCAGGTCGAAGGGCGCACGGTTCGTCTCCGCCACCCCCGCCACGAAAAAGCAGAGGAAGCCGATGAGCTGCGGCCCCGCGTACCAGATCGTCTCCTGTTGCGAGCGAACGATCTCGGTCAGCGAGAGGGATCCGGCCATGACGACGACCCCGAGGACGGCGAGCCCGAAGGAGACCTCGTAGGAGACGAGCTGCGCGCAGGTGCGCATCGAGCCGAGGAGGGAGTACTTCGAGTCGCTCGCCCACCCCCCGACCACGAACGCGTAGATGCCGATCGCGCCGAGGGCGAAGACCAGAAGGAGCGAGATCGGGACGTCGACGACGACGCCGGTGACGTCGTAGCCGAACCAGTGCCAGCTCGCGCCGAAGGGGATGACGCTGAAGGCCGCGAGCGCCGTGAACCCTGCGACCGCGGGCGCCGCGATGTAGAGGACGTCCACGGCCGCGGTGGGGACGAGGCTCCCCTTGCGCAGGAGCTTGACGAGGTCGGCGATCGGCTGGAGCACACCGAACGGCCCCGTCCGGTTCGGCCCGTAGCGCAGGTGCATCCGGCCGAGGAGCTTCCGCTCGATCAGCGTCAGGTAGGCGAAGGCGCCGAGCACGAGGTTCGCGACGAGGAACGCCTTGGCGAGATCGATCCACCACGGCTGGTTCAGCTCCTGCGCGAGTGGAAGGGTCACGACGCCCTCGCGACGTCCACGCGGCGGTCGAGGCCGTGGGCGTGCTCCTCGGCCATCCGAACGACGCCCGAGCGCAGGCGCCGGTTCACGCGGGCGCTTAGCTCGCGTGCCTTCCCGTTCGAGGTCACGGAGACGAGGTCGCCCGCGCCGATCCCGCGCGCGGCCGCGTCCTCGGCGGAGAGCTCGACCTCGAGGAGCGGCCGCTGGAACGCGAGCGCGGGGACGCGCGCGACGCCCGGCCCGGTGAACAGGGGGCGGTAGGTCACGAGCGAGAGGCCCGGCTCGCTCGCCTGCGCAGGAGCCGGCCCCGCGGCGGGAGCCGGTGGAGCCGGCCGGGCGCGCTCGCTCGCGGCGGGGAGCGGCGCACGGTCGGCCGGGGGCGCGTCGGCCGGCGAAGCGGCGATCGGGAGGCCGAGCCGCTCGCCGACGAGGGCGAGGAACTCGAGCTCGTCCGGGAACGGCGGATCGACGGCGCGCCGCTGCCGCTGCGGCCGTCCCTCGAGGTTGACGGTCGTGCCGTCCCGCTCGAGGTAGCCGGTGCCGGGAACGACGAGGTGCGACCAGAGGGTGTGCTCGCCCATGAACATCGAGAACGTGAGCACGAAGCGGGCGCGCGCCGCGAGCTCGGCGACGCGGGGATCGTAGACGGCCTCGTCGCCGGAGACGACGAGGGCGCCGATCTCGCCGGTTGCCGGAGGGTCGGACGAGCCGCCGCCTGCCTCGCGCCAGGCCCGGGCGACGCCGCGCCCGTTCGGCGTGCGGGGGAGCACGTACAGGCCCGAGCCGTCGCCGAGCGCGAGCGCCTCGGCGAGCGCCGCCGCCTGGCGCCCCTGGTCGTGGTCGTCGCCCGACCAGACCACGGCGACCCGGCCGGCCGCACGCACGCGCTCGCCCAGGTCGCCCAGCTCGCCCGTCGGAACTCCGGCCGCGAGGTCGGCGGCGAGCCTCGGCGCGCTGCCCGGCGGCACGGCCACCGTCCCGGCCGGGTGCGCGGTCACGACCTCGGCGCCCGCTCGACGCGCAGCGCGGAGCCAGAGGTCGACGACGGGCGCCCGGTCGACGACGGGGTCGTCGCCGAGGACGAGGCAGACCTCGGCATCGCGGATCGCTGCGAGCGGGGCCCGAAACGCGTCCACGGCGGGGTCGACGTCGTCCGGAAGGAGCGCCGTTCCGGCACCCGTGCCCTGCACGACGAGCCGCGCGAGCTCACGGGCGAGCTCGACGGTCTCGCCGCCCGAGAAGGCGACGACGACGGAGTCGCCGGCGGCCGCGAGCTCGCGCGCCGCCTCCTCCGCGGCGGCGGCGTAGCCGACGCGTTCGAAGCCTCGGCGGCGGACCCGCAGGAGGGGCTCCGAGATGCGGTCGTCGGCGCGCAGGTGGGCGAACGTGAAGCGTCCCTTGTCGCAGAGCCAGCCGTCGTCGACCTCGGGGTGGTTTCGCGAGAGGATGCGGGCCACGCGGCCCTCGCGCGTCGTCGCCCAGAGGTTGCAGCCGACCGGGCAGAGTCCGCAGACGGTGGGTGTGTTGTCGATCTCCCACGGACGCGCGCGGAACCGGTAGGTCGCCGGCAGGAGCGCACCGACAGGGCACAGCTCCGTCACGTTGCCCGAGAAGTGGGCGCGGTAGGGCTCGCCCTCGAACGTCGTGATGAT
>JACVSB010000146.1 GCA_014534155.1 Thermoleophilia bacterium | reverse complement strand
GGGGGTCCGACCCAGACGAGCCCGGCCGCCGTGACGGCGTCCGCCAGCTCCGGGCTCTCGGCCAGGAACCCGTACCCCGGGTGGACGGCGTCCGCGCCGGCGCTCTCCGCCGCCGCCACGATCGCTCGAGGCGCGAGGTACGAGTCGATCTCGAGCACCTCGTCCGCGGTTCGAGCGTGCAGCGCGCCGCGGTCGTCGGGCGAGCAAACGGCGACGGTCGCGATCCCGAGCTTGCGGCAGGTGCGGAAGATCCGTGCCGCGATCTCCCCGCGGTTGGCGACGAGCAGCTTCTCGATCGGCCTGCGGCCGCGTGGCACGCCGGAACCCTACGGCGCCCGCCTCGGCGCGTCGCGCCAGCCAGGACGGCGCTTCTCGAGGAAGGCGCGGAGACCCTCCTGTCCCTCCTCGCTCGTGCGCAGCCTGGCGGCGATCCGCGGGAGCTCTTCGCGTCCGGGCCGCCGAAGGACGAGGAGCTTCGCCTCCCGGGCGGCGCTCGGGCCGGAGCTCAGGATCTCTGCGAGCAGCGCCTCCACGCGACGTTCCGGCTCGTCGGCCACCTCGTCCACGAGGCCGATCCGAAGCGCGGTGCCGGCGTCGAACCTCTCCCCCGTGAGGAAGAGGCGGCGCGCAGCCGAGCCGATCTTCGCGAGGACGAAGGGCGAGATGACGGCCGGGACAATGCCGAGCTTCACCTCGGAGAACCCGAAGACGGCGTCGGGCGAGGCGACCGCGATGTCGGCACAGGCGACGAGACCCGACCCCCCGCCGAGGGCGTACCCGTGGACGAGGCAGACGACCGGCGCGGCGCACCCGTCCACGGCCTCGAGCATGCGCAGGAGACGCGTCGCATCGGCGACGTTCTCGTCGTAGGAGAGGCCGATCGCTGCGCGTTGCCACTCCACGTCCGCGCCTGCGCAGAAGCTCGGCCCCTCGCCGGCGAGGACGACCGCGCGCGCGTCGCCGAGCCCGCTGAAGGCGGCGGTCAGCTCTCCGATCAGCGCGGCGTCGAACGCGTTTCGCCGCTCCGGGCGCGCGAGCGTGATGCGCAGGACGTCGCCGTCTCGTTCGCAGCGAAGGCCGCTCACGCCCGGACGAGCGCCGGGCGCTCGGCGAGAACCGCGGTGAGGGATTCGTCCAGGATCTCGACGGCGATGTCGATCTCCTCCTCGCCGACCGAGAGCGGAGGCGCCATCCGGAAGCAGTTCGCGCTCGTTCCCGCCCGGACGATGTTCATGGAGAGGCCGCGCCGCAGGCACTCCCCGGTGACCGCCGCCCCGAGCGCGTCGGCAGGCTCGGAGCTCTCCCTCTCCTTGACGAGCTCGAGGCCGACGAGGAGGCCGCGGCCGCGGACGTCGCCGACCTGCTCGTGGCGCGCGGCCAGCTCGCGCAGGCGGGCGAGCAGGTAGTCGCCGCGCTCTCGGGCGCGCTCGACGAGCCCTTCCTCCTCGATCACGTCGAGGACGGCGAGACCCGCGGCTGCGGGGAGGGGATCCGAGACGTGAGACGTCACGTGCAAGAAGCCCTTGCCCGCGCAGTCCTCCTCGATCGCCGCGCTCGTGATCGTCGCGGCGAGCGCGACTCCGCCGCCCAGCGTCTTCGAGACCGCGACGAGGTCGGGAACGACGGCGTCGTGCTCGAAGCCGAACATCGTGCCCAGGCGCCCAAACCCCGTCTGCGCCTCGTCGGCGACGAGGAGCATCCCGCGCTCGTCGCAGAGCTCGCGGAGCCGGCCGAAGTACCCGTCGGGCGGGACGATGATCCCGCCGGCCGAGAGGACGGGCTCGGCGACGACGGCGGCCAGCGAGCCGACCGACTGCTGGTCGACGAGCTCGAAGCCCGCCTCCAGGCACGTGCAGTCGCAGCTCCCGGCGCAGTGGCGGATCGGACAGCGGTACGCGTAGGGCGCGGGCAGCGCGAAGGAGCCGGGCAGGAGCGGCCCGTAGCCGGCGTGGGCCATGGAGAAGTTGACCGAGGCGATTCCGGCGAGGAGGCCGTGGAAGCTGCGCGTCAGCCCCACGACCTCGAACCGCCCCGTGAACATCTTGGCGAGCTTCAGGGCGACCTCGTTCGCCTCCGACCCCGTGCTGAGCAGCATGACGCGCTCGAGCGGGGCCGGTACGAGGCGGGCGAGACGCTCCGCGAGCGCGAGCACGGGCTCCGAGAGCATCCACGAGTTGAGGTGGACGACCGTGTCGAGGCTGGCGCGGATCGCGCTCGCGATCCGGTCGTGGTTGTGGCCGAGCGTCGAGCAGATCTGGCCCGAGGTGAAGTCGAGGATCCGGCGCCCGTCGGTCGTCTCCACCCACGCGCCGCGAGCGCGCGCGACGACGAACGGCGCGAAGCCGCCCGCGTAGCGAATGAGGAACCGCTCCCGGTCGTCCGTCACGAGGCGTCGAGTCTAGAGTTCCGGCCATGGTCCGAGGCGCGATCCCCGCCGCCCTCACGCCGCTTCGCGGCGACGGGGAGGCACTGGACGAGGAGGCGTTCGCGCCGTACGTCGAGTTCCTCGCCGGTGCCGGCCTGGACGCGATCTTCGCGCTCGGGACGACGGGGGAGGGGATCCTCCTGCGCGGCGAGGAGCGGCGGCGGGCAGGCGAGCTCTTCGCCGCCGCGTGTGCCCGCCGCGTTCCCCTCGTCCTCCACTGCGGGGCGCAGTCGACCTCGGAGACGGTCGCGCTCTGCGAGCACGCGGCCTCGCTCGGCGTAGCGGGGATCGCGGTCGTGGCGCCGCCCTACTACGCCTTCGACGAGCGTGCTCTCCTCCACCACTTCTCGGCCGCCGCGCGCGCCTGCGCGCCGACGCCCTTCTACCTGTACGAGTTCGAGGCGCGCAGCGGCTACGCGATTCCGCTCTCGGTCGTCGAGCGCCTCGTGGAGGAGGCGCCGAACCTGCGCGGCGCGAAGGTGTCGGACGCGCCGTGGGACAAGGTGGCGCCGTACCTCGTGGGTGAGCTGGACGTCTTCGTCGGTGCCGAAGCGCTCATCCCGACGGCGCTCGCGGCCGGGGCCGCCGGCGCGGTCTCCGGTCTCGCCTCGGCGTTCCCCGAGCCCGTCGTGGCGCTCGTCCGCGATCCCGGCGAGGAGACGCTGGCGACGGTTCGCGGCCTTCGCGAGGCGCTGCCGCGCTTTCCGTTCGTCGCCGCGGCCAAGCGGGTGCTCGCTCGTCGCGGCCTTCCCGTCCGGGAGGCCTGCCGCGCACCCATGCGCGCTCTCACGGCGGACGAGCGCGCGCTCGTCGACCGCGTCGTGGCCGGGTGGGCCGACGGGGTCTCGAGCGAGGACCGCGCCTCGCCGCCCGTCGCCCCTCGAGCTTGACGGGGATCGCCGTCGCGGGCGCCGGCGCGATCGGTGCGAGCGTCGCCTACCACCTGGCGCTCGCCGGCGCGCGGGACGTCGTCCTTTGCGACCGCGGCGAGCTCGCGGGCGGGGCGACCTCGAAGGGGATGGGCGGCGTCCGCCAGCAGTTCTCCACGTCAGCTGAGGTTCGGCTCGCGCGGGAGAGCATCGCCTTCTTCGAGCGCCTCGGCCCTCCCTTCTTCCTCCAGGTCGGCTACCTCTTCCTCGCCACGAGCGACGAGGGCCTCGCGTCGCTCGAGGAGCGCCGCTCGCTGCAGCAGGGGCTCGGCGTTCCCGTCGAGCGCACCGATCCGTCCTTCGTCCCCGGCCTGCGCACGGACGATGTCGTCGGGGCCGTCTTCTGCGCCACGGACGGCGTCGGCGACCCGCCCGCCGTGGCGCGCGAGCTCGCCCGCCGGGCGAGCGAGCTCGGCGTCGACGTACGCGAGGGCACGCGGGTCGAGGACGTGGGGGCGGAGACCGTCGTCCTCGCGTGCGGCGCCTGGTCGGCGGACGTCGGGCGCGCGTACGGAGTCGACCTCCCCGTGCGGCCGCTCTGTCGCCAACTTCTCCGCACGTCACCGCTCGCGGGGCTCCCCGATGACCTGCCGATGACGATCGAGGCGGAGACCGGGTTCCACTTCCGGCGTCGCGGGGACCACCTCGTGCTCGCCATGCCCGATCCCGAGCCGCGCTGGGGGGCGCGGGCGTGGGTCGACGAGTCGCTCTTCGACGACCGCCGACGCCGTCTCGCCCTGCGCTACCCCCCTGCGGCGGCCGCCTGCATCGAGGGCAGCTGGGCCGGCCTCTACGACATGACTCCCGATGCCCATCCGATCATCGGCCAGGTTGCCGAGGGGGTCTTCGTCGCGTGCGGCTTCTCGGGCCACGGCTTCATGCAATCGCCGGCAGTGGGGCGCGCGCTCGCCGAGGAGATCCTCGAGGGGGAGTCGAGCCTCGACCTCTCGCCCTACCGCCTCGAGCGCTTCGCGGCCGGCGCCGTCTTCCCGGAGACGGTCATCCTCTAGGCGGGCGCGCGAGGCCGGAGGCGCCGGCTCGGGGACCGTGAACCTTCTGTAAGAACGCGCGGCGCGGGGACTGTTCGCGGCGCCGCTCAAGTGGAGACACTTCCACCGGCCCGGAGCGATCCCGCGGTCGGTCAGCCGCAGCCGGCTGCGGTCTCCACGCTCCGGGCTCTCTTGCGGTCCGCGGACGCCCGCGCGCCTCGTGCCGGCGGCGCAGATCCCCCGACGGCTCCGTCCGCTCTGGAGCGAGCCGCGCGCGGACCCACGTAGAGCCATGGCAGCTTCGGCGACGTCTGGGATCAGGCGCCTGACGTGGCCCGAAGGGACGGGGTCTGACCCCCAGACATGGCGACTTGGGACACGGCGGGGCTCGGCGTGTCGTCGCGCGACTCGGTTCTCCCACGCGCGCGCCCCGGAGGCGCCGCGCACTACATCCGAAAGACCCCGAAGGTCGTCTCCGGGATGGGTGCGTTCAGGCTCGCCGCGATCCCGAGCGCGAGCACGCGGCGCGTATCGAGCGGATCGATGATCC
>JACVSB010000278.1 GCA_014534155.1 Thermoleophilia bacterium | reverse complement strand
GTCCCCGGCACGTCGGAGACGACGACCCGCTCCTCGCCCGCGATCGCGTTCAGCAGGCTCGACTTGCCGACGTTCGGGCGCCCGAGGATGG
The DNA here is from genome assembly GCA_014534155.1 of Thermoleophilia bacterium. Next base: position 2,131 of record JACVSB010000278.1, on the reverse strand, counting down.
CGACGCGGATCGCCTCCTCGCCGACGTCCTCGCGGCCGGGCGGAGCGAGCGCGCGGAGCTCGGCGACGACCCGGTCGAGGAGGTCGCCGCTGCCGTGCCCGTGCAGCGCCGAGACCGGGATGGGATCGCCGAGGCCGAGGGCGTGGAACTCGAGCGCGTCGCCCTCGCGGCGCGGGTCGTCGACCTTGTTCGCGAGCACGAGCACGCGCTTTCGTGCGCGCCGCAGGATGCCCGCGATCTCCTCGTCGCCGGGCGTCACGCCTGCTCTCGCGTCGACGACGAAGAGGACAAGATCCGCCTCGGCGACGGCGCGACGCGCCTGCTCTCCCACCTGGCGCGTGAGCGGTGAGCGATCGGCGAGGTCGACGCCCCCGGTATCGACGAGGAGGAAGCGGTCCCGCCCCCACTCGCACACGATCTCCTTGCGGTCGCGGGTGACCCCGGGCGTCTCGAACACGACCGCGGCGCGGGACGCGGAGAGCCGGTTCACGAGCGTCGACTTGCCGACGTTCGGGAAGCCGACCACGGCGACGGTGCCGAGAAGCGGCGGCTCCACTACGCCGTGCGCGAGGGGACGGCGGCGCGGCGCGGCGGCACCCCGTGAGGCCGTCCGAGGCGGTGCATCTCGCCCAGGAAGTCCCAGAGGCGCCGGATCTCGCCCTGGATCTCCGCGGTCGCCTCCCGGTAGCCCTTGGCGTTTCGCGGCAGGTGCTCGAAGCGAAGCGGCTCGCCCCAGGCGAGCGAGACGGGAGCGAAGTTGCCGGGCCGCCACTCGTTCGAGCCGTAGATCGCAGCGGGGACGACGGGCACGCCCTCCTGCATCGCGATCATCGCGGCGCCGCGCTTGGCCTCCCCGGGCTCGCTTCGCTGCCGCGTCCCCTCGACGAAGAGGCCGAGCGCGCTCCCGTGGCGCACGCTCTCGCGCGCGAGGCGGATCGCCTCGCGGTCGGACTCGCCCCGGCGGACGCTGAGCGTCCCGAAACCGCGGATCAGCTGTCCGAGCCCGGGCACCTCGTGCGCCTCGACCTTGGCCAGGAAGACGATCCGGCGGGGGGTCAGGGTGCCGAGGACGGGGACGTCGATCCAGTGCAGGTGGTTGCACGCCAGGACGAGGCCCCCGTGGCGCGGGACGCGCTCGCGCCCGTAGACCTTGAGCGGCGCCAGCAGGCGCGTCCCCGCCGAGAACGCGGTTCGCCCCAGCCCCCACCACAGGAGCGGTGTTACGACCCTCACGCGCGCGCACGCGCGGCCACGAGGGCCGCGATCCGCTCGACGACGGCGTCGACCGAGAGCCGGCTCGTGTCGATCGTCTCCGCGTCGGGGGCCGGCTGCATCTGGCCGGCGTCGCGCGCGTCGCGGAGGCGAAGGTCGGTGGCGAGGGCGTCGGCGCCGAGACCCGGCCGCTCCTCGGTTCGCCGGCGCGCCCGCTCGGCGGCGTCGGCCGTGAGGAAAACCTTCACGTCGGCGTCCGGGCAGACGACGGCGCCGATGTCACGGCCCTCCATGACCGCGTGCCCGGCGACCGCGAGCGCCCGCTGGCGCACGCGGAGGATCCCGCGCACCGCCGGGTGGCGCGCGACCGAAGAGACGACGCGGTCGATCTCCACGGTGCGGATCGCCTCGCCGACCTCGTGGCCCGCGACGACGACTCGCTCGTCCTCGACCGTGACGTCGTTCTCGCGGGCGAGGGCGGCCAGGGCCTCCTCGTCGTCCAGGTCGAGACCTCGCTCGAGGGCGAGCCAGGTGAGCGCCCGGTACATCGCGCCGGTGTCGAGGTAACGAAAGCCGAGCCGCTCGGCGAGCCGCCGCGCGACCGTGCTCTTCCCCGCGCCGGCGGGGCCGTCGATGGCGACGATCATCGTTTGGAGACGGAGTCGAGGAGGTCGAAAAACCCGGGGAAGCTTATAGCGACCGCCTCGGCTCCCCCGACCTGCACGCCGTCCTTCGAGACGACGCCCGCGACGGCGCCAAGCATCGCGAGCCGGTGGTCGCCGGGGGCGCGCGCCCCCGGGGGGGGGGGGGGATCCTCCGGGCGCGCCTGGGGGGGCGCGGGGTCGCCGGGCACGCGGTCATGGAGGGCCGTGACATCGGCGCCGTCGTCTGCCCGGACGCCGACGTGAAGGTTTTCCTC
>JACVSB010000394.1 GCA_014534155.1 Thermoleophilia bacterium | reverse complement strand
GCGTCGACCTCCGAGCCGGACTTGCCGATCACGATGCCGGGCCGGGCCGTGTGGATGTTGACCTCGACCTCGTTGGCGTCCTTGCGGATCGTGATGTCGGACAGGCCGGCGTGCGCGAGCTTGTTCTGGATGTGGTCGCGGATCGCGACGTCCTCGGCGAGGTAGTCGTCGAAGTTGCGCTCGGTGAACCAGTTCGACTTCCAGTCGTGGATGTAGCCCACGCGCATCGCTTCGGGATGAACCTTCTGTCCCACAGTTACTCCTTCGGCGTGAGCGTGATCGTGAGGTGGCTGGTGCGCTTGCGGATGCGCGTCGCGCGGCCCATGGCGCGCGGGCGGAAGCGCTTCAGCGTCGGGCCGTCGTCGGCCGTCGCGTTGAGCACGCGCAGGTCGTCGCCCACGAGGTCGTGATTGTTCTCCGCGTTGGCGATCGCCGACTCGAGGAGCTTGCGCCAGTCCTCGGCGACCGAGCGCGGCGAGAAGGCGAGGATCGCGCGAGCCTCGTCGACGCTCTTGCCCTTGATGTGATCGGTGAGCAGGCGCGCCTTGCGCGGCGAGCTGCGGACGAACTTCGCGGTCGCGCGGACGGTCACGCCCGGCTCCACGTCGCGGCGCCGGCGGCGAGCGGCCCGCGCGGACTTCGCCGGCTTCGGCTTCACCTCCGCCTTCGGCTCGTCGGCCTTCTTCGAACGGGAGCGGCGCGGCTTCGCCGGAGCGTCCGCCTCCGCGGTCGGAGCGTCCGCGTCCGTCTTCTTCGCGCGCGAGCGGCGCGGCTTGGGCTTCGCCTCCGCTTCGGCCTCGGCCTTCTCGGCCTCGCCCGGCACCTCGGCGCCCTCGAGCGCGGACTCCGCGGCGGCCTTCTCGACCTTCGTCTTCGCGGCGGCGGTGCCCTCCGACTTCTTCGTCGCGGGCTTGCGCTTGGCCTTGGGCTTCGGCGCGTCCTTCTTCGCCTCCGCCTTCTCCTCGGCAGCGGCCTGCGCGGACGCCTGCGCATCCTCGGCGAGCTTGGGGTCGGGCCCCTTGCCCTCCTCGGCGC
>JACVSB010000094.1 GCA_014534155.1 Thermoleophilia bacterium | reverse complement strand
TGCCCGCCTCGATCGCGGGCGAGAAGCTGCATGCCGTAGCAGATCCCGAGCACGGGCACCCCCAGCTCGTACAGGCCCGGGTCGACCGCAGGCGCACCCGGCGAGTAGACGGAGGCCGGGCCGCCGGTGAGGACGAGCGCCCGGGGGCGCCGCGCGCGGGCCGCGGCCGCCGGGATCGTGTGCGGGACGAGCTCCGAGTAGACGCGCGCTTCGCGGATCCGGCGGGCGATGAGCTGGGCGTACTGCCCGCCGCAATCGACGACGAGGACGGGGCGCTCTTCGGGTTTCGGCTCGGGGAAGGGGACGGCCGCGGCGGCCTCGGTCATCCCATCCCGACCCGCTGGGCCTGCTGGAGGATCTTCCCTTCCGTCGTGATGGCCGGCGCGAGCATGACCTCGGCGCGCTGGAAGTCGTGAATGTTCTCGTACCCGCAGGTCGCCATCGACGTTCGAAGCGCGCCCATGAGGTTGAGCGTCCCGTCGTTCTCGCGAGCCGGCCCGACGAGAATCTCCTCCAGCGTCGCGACCTGCTCGACCTGCACGCGCGCGCCTCGCGGGAGGGTCGGGTGGAAGGCCGCCATCCCCCAGTGGTACCCCCGGCCCGGCGCCTCCTTCGCACGAGCGAGCGGCGAGCCGATCATCACGGCGTCGGCGCCGCACGCGATCGCCTTCGCGATGTCGCCGCCCGTCCGCATTCCGCCGTCGGCGATCACGTTGACGTAGCGCCCCGTGTCCCGGGCGTGCGGCGCGCGGGCGCCCGAGGCGTCTGCGATCGCGGTCGCCTGGGGGACGCCGACGCCGAGAACTCCCCGGGTCGTGCAGGCGGCGCCGGGCCCGACGCCGACGAGGACGCCCTCGGCGCCGGTGCGCATGAGGTGGAGCGCTCCGTGGTACGACGCGCACCCGCCCACGACGACGGGGATGTCGAGCGCCCGGATGAACTCCTTCAGATTGAGCGCGTGGCCGTTCGAGGAGACGTGCTCCGCCGAGACGACGGTTCCCTGGACGACGAGCACGTCGAGCCCAGCCTCCAGGGCGACCTCGTAGTACTCCCGGACGCGCTGGGGGGTGAGGGAACCGGCGGCGAGGACCCCTGCGGAGCGAATCTCGCGGATCCGCCGGGCCACGAGGTCCGCCTTGATCGGCTCGCGGTAGATCTCCTGCATCCCGCGTGTCGCCTCGACGGGCGGGAAGCTCGCGATCCGCTCCAGCTGCTCGTCGGCGTTCGCATAGCGGGTGAAGATCCCCTCGAGATTGAGCACGCCGAGCCCGCCGTGTCGCCCGATCTCGATCGCCGTGGACGGCGAGACGACGCCGTCCATCGCCGAGGCGAGGAGCGGGAGCTCGAGGACGTGGTCGCCGAGCTTCCAGCCGATGTCCACGTCGTCCGGGTCGCGCGTGCGTCGGCTCGGGACGATTGCGATGTCGTCGAACCCGTACGCCTGGCGCGCCTTCTTGCCGAGACCGACTTCGACGTCCACGCTAACCCCCGCAGGCGCGCAAAGCGGGGGCAAGATCCCGTCGCTTCGGCGCTCCCCGGGACGCGTACGCCCGCGCTCGCATGCGGCCGGACTGTAGCAGGGCCGGCCGACGGTACCAGGGGCCGCGCCGAGGCGAAACGGGAGGCCGCGCCGCACCGGTCAGGGTGGTGCTAGGCGTCCTGCGTGACGCGGTCGAGAGGCTCGACGTCGACGAGCGCCGACACGCGGGAGAGCTCGCGGCCGTCGAGGCGGCCGGGCCCCGGCTCGAGAACCGAGGCAGCGCCTGCCGCGACTCCGGCCCGGACGGATTCCTCGGCGTCCCTGCCCGTCACCCGCGCCGCCAGGAAGCCGGCCAGGAGCGTGTCCCCGGCGCCGATCTTCGAGACCGCTTCGAGGCGCGGGACGCGGGCGCGCACGCGGACCTCCTCGCCCCCCTCGCGAACGAGCGCGTAGCAACCGGTCTCGAGCGTGATGAGCACGTTGCGCGCGCCGGCGCCCGCGATCTCGTCCAGCGCGGAGGCGAGGTCGTCCTCGTCGTTGAACTCGTGGCCGACGAGCGCTTCGGCTTCGGCCACGTTCGGCGAGACCAGGTGCGGCTCCGCGCGGACTCCGAGGCGGAGCGGCTCACCCTCGGCGTCGAGCGCGCTCCGGACCCCTCGCCGGTTGAGCTCGCGGATCGTCTCCGCGTAGACGCCCTCGTCGACGCCGCGCGGAAGCGATCCGGCGAGCACGACGAACTCGGCTCCCTGCGTCAAGTACGCAAGCTTCTCGCGAAGCGTGCCGAGCTCGTCGTCGCCGACCTGCGGCCCCCATTCGTTGATCTCCGTGTACTGGTCCGAGATCGGATCCAACACGGCAACCGAGGTTCGCGACTCCTCGCGAATGCGCACGAAGTCGTTCAGGATCCCGTCGTTCGTCAGGTCGTCCACGATCTGGGCGCCGTTGCGGCCGCCCACGAGCCCCGTGCAGACGACGGGCACGCCGAGGTTGCGAAGCGCCCGGGCGACGTTCAACCCCTTCCCGCCGGCGCTCGCGAAGCCGACGCTCGCCCGATGCCGTTGCCCGAGCTGGAAGTTCGGCACGAGCAGCGTCCGGTCCATGGCCGCGTTGAGCGTCACCGTAACGATCACAGGACCGCTCCGAAGAGGTCGCGCAGCATCCTCCGCCCCTCGTCGACCGCCCGCCCAGCGTACCACCCCGCGCGAGCGGCGAAGCTCGGTGCCCTGACCTCGCGAGCAGCGACGAGAGGGCTGCGCGCGACCGTGCGGCGCCCCTCGCGGACGAGGACGAGCCCGACCCGCTCGCCGCGCCGGACGGGAGCCCGGACGACCACGGGCGCGATGACCTCCTCGACGAGAGGCGCGTCCTTGCGAACGGTCACGTGCGAGCGCGCTCGGGCGACGAGCGGGAGCGGGTCGTCGGAGAACGGCACGCTCGCTGTCGCGTAGGTCCGGCCTCGCGCGATCGCCTGCACGCGGACGTACTGCGCGAAGCCCCAGTTCAGGAGCCTGGCGAGGTCACGGTTCCGCCGCGCCCGGTCGCGGCTTCCGAGGACGACCGCCCAGACCCCGACACCGTCCCGGCGCGCGAACGCGACCTCGCACCAGCCCGCCCGGGCCGTGTGCCCCGTCTTCACCCCGAGAAGCCCGCGGAACGATCCCAGTAGGTCGTTCCAGGTCGAGAGGACGCGCCCTCCTGCGATCCGCGCGCTGCGCTTCCGGACGAGCTGGCGCACGAGGGGCCGCTTGAGGGCGGCGCGTGCCAGCACGAGCACGTCCTTCGCGGACATGTAGTGGCCGGGCGCGTCCAGGCCGTCGGGGCGGACGAAGCGAGAATCCGCAAGGCCGAGTTTGCGAGCCTTCGCGTTCATCATGCGCACGAAGCGCGCGACGTTCCCCCTGCCGACGTGGGCGGCGAGCGCGTAGGCAGCGTCGTTCGCGCTCTGGATCAGCGCGGCGGCGAGCAGCTCGCGGACGGAGAGGAGCTCGCCCGCGCGCAGGCGAATCGAGGACTCCCCCACTCCTGAGGCGATCGCCGGCACAGTGACCGTCTCTCCCGGCCGCGCGTGCTCCAGGGTGACGACCGCCGTCATCAGCTTCGTGATGCTCGCGGGCGCGCGCCGCTCACCCGCCGCGCGCTGGGCCAGGACGTCCCCACTCGGACCGGCGACCAGGTACGCCGGCGCCGATACGGCCGGCGGCGCGGACGCAAGCGCGGGCGCGGGAGCGAGGAGCGTCAGCGCGGCCAGCAGGAGGACTCGGCCCCGCACGGACGGCAAGGGTACCGCCGCTCGAGCCTAGAATGCGGTGCAGTGGAAGAAGTCGAGCGGAGAGGGAAGCCCCCGCGCAGGCGGGGAGTCGAGCGCTCGCTCGAGATCCAGCTCGGCGCGCTCGGCGGGTTCGAGCTGCGGCCGACGCGAGTCTTCCTCTGGGGCGGAGAGGAGCGAGGGGGCCGGGAGCGGATCGTCTCGCTCGGCGCCCCTCCGCGGAACCTGATGATCCCGCGGCGCGAGCGCGAGGCGCAAGCCGGCTCCGTTCGCGTCCGCTCGCTCGGAAACCCGCTGATGACGGTGGCGCTCGCCGGCGTCCACGTCGCCAGGCGGATCGCGCGCGAGCGCGAGCGCGCGAGCTAGCGCACGCGGATGCGCTGGCCTGGCGTCAGCGTCGTCGCGTCGATCCCCCGGTTCAGGCGCAGCAGGTCGTCGACGGTCGTGTCGAACCGCGCTGCGACGGCCTCGAGTGTGTCGCCTTCCTTGATGCGGTAGAAGCGGCGCTGCCGCTTCCCGGCTCGGCCCGTCGTGGTCTCGTCGCTCGTTCCGCGCGCGCTCGCCCCGGCAGGGGTCGTTGCGCCGGTTCCCCTCTCCGGATCCGCCTTCAGCGAGCTGTTCACGAGCACGACGAGGACCGTCGCCGCCGTGAAGAAGGCAAGCGGCGCGAGGACGCGAGGCACCCAGGAATACCGAACCTCATCGTCTCTCACCAGCCTGACGCCGCCCAGACCTCGCGGCGAAGCCGCGCCGCCTGTGCGGCGGCCGCCGAGCGCCAGTCGGCCCCGTCCACGCGAAACGCGTAGATCATGCTCCGAGAGACCGGGACGAGCGCGCTGGCAGGGCCGCTCGTGAAGGCGCGCGCGACGTCGGCCGCCGACGCGCCCTGCGCGCCGATGCCCGGCAGGAGCAGGATCGCCTGCGGCATCAAGCGGCGGGCCTCGCCGATCGCGCGCGGGTACGTGGCACCGACGACGGCGCCGACGCTCGAGAGCCCGCGCTCGCCGACGATGTCCTCACCCCAGGCCGCCACGAGCTCTGCCACCTGGTGCCAGACGCGGCGACCGTCGGAGAGCGCGAGCTCCTGCACGTCGGCGCTCCCGCCGTTCGAGGTCTTGACGAGACAGAAGATCCCGGTTCCCGAGCGCCGGCACGCCGCGACGAGCGGCTCGACCGAGTCGCTTCCGAGGTACGGGTTCACGGTCAGCGCGTCCACACGCGTCGCTCCCTCCTCGTCGCGCTCGAGGAACGCGTCGGCGTACGCGCGCGCCGTGGAGCCGATGTCGCCGCGCTTTCCGTCGGCCACGACGAGGAGGCCGGCCCGGCGTGCGTACGCGCAGACGTCCTCGAACGCCGCGAACCCGTCCGCCCCGAGCGCCTCGAAGAACGCGAGCTGGAGCTTCGCCCCGACCACGTAAGGGGCGACCGCGTCGATCAGGCCGCAGCAGAAGCGGCGGCACGCGTCCGCGGCAGCTTCGCGGCCGAGTCGTGCCTGGCCGCGAAGCTCGACGGGCAGAAGCTCCGCTCGCGGGTCGAGACCGACGACGACCTGGCTTCGCTTGCGCTCGACGGCGTCGGCCACGCGATCGGCAAAGCGGCGCGTCGTCGCACGCGGCGGCGCGTCGAGGCCCTGCTCCATGGGCCGGAGCTTACGCCGCCGCCCGCAGGACCGCGCGCTCGATCCGGCGGCTGTCCAGCTGGCAGACCGCGAGCTCCGGCGGCCGCCGGCGCAGGAAGGATCCGATCAGCAGGAGCTCGTCGGCCGCGTCCCCGTGGAGCGGGCCGACGGCGCCCGCTGCACGCTCGGCCGCGGCAACGCCGAGGTCCGCCTCGAGCGCTGCGCCCGCGTGCCGCGGCAGCAGGCGCGAGGCGGCGACGCGGCCGCCCGCGACGAAGAACGCCCGCACGAACTCCTCCTCGCGCGCCGGCGCGAGCAGGCAGGTCCGCAGCTCGCGGAGCCGTTCCAGCTCCGCGAGGCCCGCGACGACCGACTCGAGCGCTCGCAGGCGGTCACGACAGCGCGCGGCGTCCTCGTAGCGAAGGGCCTCCGAGAGAGCGCGCAGCCTCGCGTAGAGGCGAGGGAGCGGCGCCCCGCGCGCCAGGCCGTCAATCTCGTCGGCGTCCGCCCCTGCGAGCGCTCTCGCCGCGAGCGCCGCGCGGCGGCGACTGCGGATCGGCCCGAGCGGGGTCGGGACGGAGGTCACGGTGACGCGCTCGCCGCGCCGCGCCAGGTAGACGTAGCGGTCGGGGCGAAGGCTGCGGGCGTTCGCCGGCGGCCGAAGCGTGCGGATGAGTCGAAGCTCCTCGAGCGCGGCCTCGAGCTCGGAGCCGACGACGCGCCACTCGACGCGCTCGAGCGCCGACAGCGCGGCCTCCACCGCGGGCCGCTGACGGTCGGAACCGAAGTACGAGCGCAGCCGCGCGCGGAGGTCGCGCGCACGTCCGACGTACAGGACCTGCTCGTGGCGGTCGCGGAAGAGGTACACGCCCGGGCGGTGAGGAGCGCCGGCCGTGAGCACCCGCTTCCCGTGGGCGCGGCGAAGCCGCGGCGCCGCGAGCGCGAGGAGGTCGCCCACGGTGCGCGCTCCTCGCTCCTGCGCCAGGCCTGCGAGCTCGACCAGCACCTCCGCCGTCGCCTGTGCGTCCGGAAGCGCGCGGTGGCACGGCTGCGTCGGGGTGTCGAAGAAGTACGCAAGCGAGGCGAGGCTCGTCCGCGCGACCCGGGCCGAGAGGAGCGCGCGCGCGAGCGGGACGGTGTCGAGCACGGGCGCCGCGAGACGCCGGCCGTGCACCCGCTCGAGGGCACGGTCGAGGAACGCCGTGTCGAAGCGCGCGTTATGGGCGACGAGGACGCAGTCGCCCGCCCAGGCCAGGAACCGGCGCACGGACGTCTCGAGCGAAGGGGCGTCGTGCAAGTCGCGCTCCCTGATGCCCGTGAGGTCGGCGACCTCAGGCGGAAGGGATCGACGCGGCCGCACGAGCGTCTGAAACGTCGCGACCGGCTCGAGGC
>JACVSB010000358.1 GCA_014534155.1 Thermoleophilia bacterium | reverse complement strand
TCGCTCCGCGGAAGTTGAAGGAGGGCTTCTTGTTCGCCTTCTGGCCGAGCACGCTCTGCAGGATCTTCACGTGCGCGCGCTCGTGCGCACCGAGCGTCTGCGCCCAGAAGGCACGTCGCTCCTCCATCTTCGCGATCGTGCCCACGCGTTCCGTCTCGGTGTAGAAGGTGGCCTGCAGGTGCTCGAAGGTGAGGTCGAAGTTGAGGATGTCGACGTCGGTCGTCTGCGCCTCCGCCGCCGGGGGGTCGGCGAAGGCGGCCAAGAGGGCGCCGCTTCCGAGTAGTGCCGTGCGAATGAACTCCGCACGTGAGGAGCCGTGGACGCGGTCGACGGCCTCCAGGATCGCGCCGTCGCGGTCGAGCTCCTCGATCGTCATCGCCGTCTCCGCGGCACCGGGGCCGAGCGGCGGACTCACTGCACGACCACGTTCGCCTTGCGCAGGGCGGCGCGTACCTCGCGCACCGACTTGCCGGGGTCGGCTGCGCGGGGAGCGGGATGGACGCCCGCGATGTCTCGGATCCAGGCCGCGTGCCGCGCCTCGACGGCGCAGACGCGGGCAGCCTCGGCAACGAACCGTCGCCTCAGGTTCGGGCCTTGCCCGATGTACCCGGCCGTCGCGGCCTCCTCGAGGGCGACCGCGGCCCTCAGGAAGCGTTGACTGTCGGACGTCGTCTCGCCGAAGTCGACGCTCGGGCGCTCGCGTGCGCCGTCCCCGAGGAGGCGCCGGAGGAAGGAGAGATGGACTCGCTCGTTCTCGTGCACGAGCCGCGCGTACCTGCGCAGCTCGCCCTCGAGGTTTCCGCGCTCGAGCGCCTCCCGGTAGAAGGCCTCCTGGACGTACTCCAGCACGAGAAGGAAGTTGAGAATGCGCCGGTCCTGGGCGCGCGACGGCGCGGCGAGCGCCTCCAGCTTGGGAAGGCCGCGGACGACGAGTGCGAGCCCCGAGCCCCCCGCGGCGACCACCGCGGCTCCGCGGAGGAGGCGGGAGCGCGAGAGCGAGTCGGCCTCGGCTGCGGCGACGAGGCGGACGTCGACGGCGTCCGAGGCTCCCTCGGCCCACGAGTCGCCGGGCCGGCGCGCCGAGGATCCCTGCCGCAGTGCCGCTTCCCCTTCGATCGGGCCAAGGTACACGTTTTTCGTGCAAACGGGTATGTCCCGACCGCTGTGGCGACGTCCCGGCGCGTGATCCCACCGACCGGCGCGGGGGCGCCTCCGTGCGGCCGGCGCTCGTAGTCGGAGCGGTGCTCGCCGCGGTCCTGGTCGCGCTCGTCGTCCGCGGGCTCCCGCGGCTCGAGGCGCTGGCGGCTCCCTCGAAGGCACAGAACCGCCGGATCCTCAACTTCCTCCTCGCGCTCGAGTACGTCCAGGAGGCCTTCTACCGGGAGGCCCTCGAGACCGCGAAC
>JACVSB010000165.1 GCA_014534155.1 Thermoleophilia bacterium | reverse complement strand
ACCTTCATGAGGTCGAGGAGCTCCTCCTTCGTGTGCAGGTACCGGTCCTCCTGCGGCGTGTTCAGCGTGTAGCCGAGCGCCGCGCCGCGCGAGACGATGGTCACCTTCTGCACCGGCTGCGGGTCGCCGACGAGGTGCGACATGAGCGCATGGCCGGCCTCGTGGTAGGCGAGAATCCGCTTCTCCTTCTCCGTGACCACGCGCCTCTGCTGAAGGCCCGCGACGATCCTCTCCATGGCGGCCTCGAAGTGGGCCTGTGCGATCGCCCCGGCCTGCGCCCGACCGGCGAAGATCGCCGCCTCGTTGCAGATGTTCGCGAGATCGGCGCCCGTGAGGCCGGCGGTCTGACGCGCGATCACCCTCAGGTCGACGTGGTCGGCGAGCGGCTTTCCACGCGTGTGCACGAGGAGAATCCGCTCTCGCCCCGCGAGGTCCGGCGGCGCGACGAGGATCTGACGGTCGAAGCGGCCGGGTCGAAGGAGCGCCGGGTCGAGGTCCTCGAGGCGGTTGGACGCCCCGATCAGGACGACGCGGTCCGGGCCCTTGAACCCGTCCAGCTCGACGAGGAGCTGGTTGAGCGTCTGGTCGTGCTCGCGGCTGAAGCTCGTGCCCGAGCGACGCATCCCGACCGCGTCCAGCTCGTCGATGAAGACGATCGCGGGGGCGTTCTTGCGCGCCTTCTCGAAGAGCTTCCGGATCCGGGCAGCACCGAGGCCGGCGAACATCTCGACGAAGGCCGAGGCGCTCTGCGAGTAGAAGGTGGCTCCGCAGGCGTGAGCGACCGCCTTCGCGAGCAGCGTCTTCCCCGTCCCCGGCGGGCCGTAGAGGAGGATCCCCTTCGGGACGCGGGCGCCCAGGCGCCCGAAGCGGCGCGGATTCTGGAGGAAGTCGACGACTTCCTGCAGCTCGGCGGCCGCCTCGTCGACGCCCGCGATGTCGTCCCAACTCACCGCCGACTTCGAGTCGGGCTCGACCTCCGTCGGCTTCACGCGCGGCATGAAGGCGAGCGTGCGCCAGATCAGGTAGACGATGAGGCCGAGGAAGATGAGCGGAAGCCACGTGAGCGCGAAGTCGGGGAGGTTCGCGAACCAGTCGAGGAAGGCGTCCACCGACGGCATCATCGGTTCGCGCGCCGCCGGGCTAAAGCCGACGCCCGCCGCGTGCTACTCGACGAGCTCGAGCCGAGGGTTGGGAACAAGGCGGCGGCCGACCTTCGCCGAGGGTCGGCCTTCCGTGAGGACGATGTCGGCGGTGAAGTCGTTGCTCCCCCGCAGGAGCGCGGAGCCGACGCCGTAGGAATCAACGGGGACGCCGCGCTCCTCGAACTCGCGGATCCGTTCCGCGTCGAAGCCGCCCGAGACGACGATGCGGACGCGCTCGAAGCCCTCGGCGTCGAGCGCGGCGCGCACCTTCTCCACGAGCCGCGGGTTGACGCCGCGCGGGTCGAAGTACCCCATCTCGCTCCAGAGGGAGCGGTCGACGAGCGTCCGCGAGGTGTCCAGGCGCACCCCCCAGAGCCGGTCGCCCAGCGCGCGCGCGACCTCGAGCGAGGTGCGGACCGAGTCGTTCTCGAAGTCGACGAGAACGACGATGTTGAGGTCGCGCTCCGCCCACGAGGCGAACCGCCTCGCCGCGAGGACAGTGTCTCCGCCGTACGCCGCGACCAGGGCATGAGGGACGGTTCCGAGGCCTTTCCCTCCCCACCAGGAGGCCTGGGCGTCGGTGGAGACGCCGATCGCGCCGGCCACGTGGGCGGCGTAGCCGTCGCCCGTTTGGACGCGGTGGTGGTCGTGCCGGGCCGGGAAGAAGAGGATGGGCTTGCCTCCGGCCGCCTCCACGACCCGGCGGACGTTGGTGGACACGAGCGTCCGCCGCGCCAGGCAGCCGAGGTAGATGGTCTCGAGGTGGGCGAAGAGGGTGTAGTCGCCCTCGATCGTGAGGACGGTCTCGTACGGCCGGATCTCGTCGCCGTCGTAGAGCGCGCGCACGGTGAGCGCGTCCCAGTCACCCGAGCAGAGGCGAAGGACCGCGAGGGCCTCGTCCATCCCGCCCAGCACGGCGCGCTTCTTCTGGAAGACCTGCATGAGCACGTGCGGGTGGCGGCCGTCGGCGAGCAGCGCCGCGCGCGCGTGGTTGAAGTAGGCGTCCGTGTAGTAGCCCTCCCGCATCTTCTCGACGGGAAGGTCGAAGATGTCAGGTGGGAGGCGCTTCCTCGCCGTCGCCCGCGGTTCGCCCTTCACCGCCATCCCCGGGCGATTCTAGGCGGAGGCATTCGGCGAGGGCCGCCTCCGCGACCTCCAGCTGGGCCCCGCTCGGCTCCGCGGTCAGCACGCGGTGCTGGAGCTCGGTGCCCGGCCGCGCGAGGGCGCGCGCAAGCGGGTGCTCTTCGTTCCGGACCATCCACCCGAAGAGCTCCACGGACGCCGCCACGGCTCCGAGGGCGGCGCCGGCGCGGGCGGCGAGGCGTGCCGGCGGAGGAGCGAGCCGGGCCGCGAGGCTCCCCGCGGCCGTCGTCACGACGAGCGGGCCAACGAGGTGCGAGCCACACCGCTCGTGCTCGCGCGGCCGCTCCTCCCCGTGCTCGTAGCTCCCGATCGAGATGTGCTCGGCGCCGTGGTACTCGGCGAGGGTCGAGCCGCGAAGCGCGAGGAGCGCGGGCCCCAGGGCGAGCAGCGCCGAGACGCCCTCCTGGGCGACCGCGCCGAGCGGGCTACGGCGGAGCGCGCGCGAGGCAAGCGCGCTTCCCGCGAGGCCGGCGAGGACGCGGGGTCTCCCGTAGGGCAGGCGGGCCTGCGGCAAGGCAGCCCGGACGGCGGGCAGGAGGGCGACCACCTCGGCCAAGCGGAGGGGGCCGCGCAGGAGCGGTTGCTGCACCTCGGCGGCCCGGATCGGCTTGCGCCCGGAGGCGAGCTGCACACTCCCGTCGTCCGCTCGGATCGCGCACGCCCAGTGGCGCGGGCCGTGGACGAGGACCCCGTTCTCGAGCGCCATGCCGCCGAGGCGAACGGCTTCCGGCATGGAACGACTGTAGCGCCGGGCGCTCACGCGCCCGCGCAGACGGCGCGCGCGACGTGGCGCAGGAAGCGCGTGCCCAGCTCGAGATCGTCGACCGCAATGCGCTCGTCCGCGGAGTGGACGAGCCGGGCGGCGACCTCCGGACTCATCGTGCGGAGCGGAAAGAAGCCGTAGGCGATCGTCCCGAACGCCTCCCGCAGGTAGTGGCTGTCCGTGAACCCCGGAAGCACGACGGGTGCGACGCCCGCACCCCGCTCCTCGCCCGCGACCCAGCGCTCGATCTCCTCCCAGAGCGGCGTGTGGCGGGAGGAGCGCGTCCCGCCCACGCCCTCGATCCACGAGAGCTCGTACCCGTCCTCGCCGAGCCAGGCGCGGATCGCGGCCTCGGCCTCTGACTGTGTGTCGCCGGGCAGGAGGCGGCAGTCGCACACGAGCTCGCAGACGCCGGGGACGACGTTGCGCTTGCGCGAAGCCGTCAGCATCGTCGGCGACACGGTGATGGAGAGCATCGGCTCCACCATGGCGGCGAGGTCCTGCGGCAGCTCGCGCAGCCCCGCGGCGAGCCGAGCCGCGTCGGGGACGTGGCCGAGGACCGTCGAGAAGAAGTCCTCCGTCTCCGGAAGCAGCGAGGGCGGAGGGGAATACTCCGCGAGCCGAACCGTGATGCGCGCGGCCTTGACGAGGGCGTTGTCGGCGATGCCCGGCATGGAGGCATGCCCGCTTCGGCCGTGCACGCGCAGCCGAAAAGGACTGGACATCTTCTCCGCGACCGCACAGAGGTAGAACGCCCGGCCGCCGACGACGACGCGGTCTCCGCCGCCCTCGTTGACGCAGTACTCTGCGCGAACCGCGTCGGGGTGGGCGCGGCAGAGCCAGGAGAGGCCGAAGTCGCTGGTTCCCACCTCCTCGTCGGCGGTCGCCGCGAAGACGAGGTCGCCGGCCGGGCGGAACCGCTCGCGCGCGAGCGTCGCCACGGCGACCGCCGCCGCCGCGACGTGGCCCTTCATGTCAAGGGCACCGCGGCCCCACACGCAGTCGTCGCGAAGCTCCCCGGACCAGGGATCGACCGACCACTCCGCAGGGTCCGCGAGGACGGTGTCCGTGTGCGAGAGGAGCAGGAGACGCTTTCCGTCCCCCCTGCCGGGGATCCGCGCAACGAGGTTCGCCCGCTCCGGCGCCCGGGCGTACGTCTCGCATTCGACCCCGGCATCCTCGAGGTAGGCGACCAGGAGGTCCGCGGCCCTCGTCTCGTTCCCGGGAGGGTTGACGGTATCGAGGCGGATGAGCTCGCGCAGGAGCTCGGTCGCCTCGTCTCGAAGCCCGGGGAGAGCCACGGCCCGAGTCTATGCCGGGGCGGAAGCGGGGCCGCAGCGCGGCAGGACAGGAGGCGCCGTGGAGTCTCCGCCCCTGGGCGCGCATACTTCCGCCATGGCCGACCTCTTCGCCGACGCGGCGGAGTCGCGGCTGCCCGCCGTGGCGCCGCTCGCCGTGCGCCTGCGCCCGTCGCGGCTCGAGGACTTCGTCGGGCAGGGCCACGTCGTCGGT
>JACVSB010000008.1 GCA_014534155.1 Thermoleophilia bacterium | reverse complement strand
GGTGGAGTTCGTGGGGCGGCTCGCCACCTACAAGTACTACAACATGGATCAGGTCGTGGCACAGGCCCTCGCCGTCTACGACCGAATCGAAGGCTTGCGGACGGAGGAGGGGGATGGAGCGAGCGAGACGCTCGCGGTCCGGGCTCGAGCTCTGGGCAGGGGCCGAGTGCACGGTGAACCGCGTCCGGGACGAGTTCGTCGACCAGCTCGCCCTGACCGGCCATGACCGCCGCCTGACCGACCTCGACCTCGTCGCCGCCCTCGGGGCGCGCGCGATGCGCGTTCCCGTGCTCTGGGAGCGAACCGCCCCGCGAGGGCCGAGCCGCGCCGACTGGTCCTGGGCGGACGAGCGCCTGACGCGGGTCCGCGAGCTCTCGCTCCGGCCGATCGTCGGCCTCCTCCACCACGGGAGCGGCCCTCGCGGGACGTCCCTCGTCGACCCGGCCTTCCCCGAGCTCCTGGCCGAGTACGCGCGCACCGTGGCCGGCCGCTACCCCTGGGTGGAGGACTGGACCCCGGTGAACGAGCCGCTCACGACCGCCCGCTTCAGCGGCCTGTACGGCCACTGGTACCCGCACGGGCGCGACGAGCGGGCGTTCGCGAGCAGCCTCCTCGGCCAGTGCCGCGCCGTCGTCCTCGCGATGCGGGCAATCCGCGAGGTCGTACCCGGCGCCCGGCTGGTGCAGACGGAGGACGTGGGCAAGACCTTCGCGACCGGCCGGCTCGCCTACCAGGCGCGGTTCGAGAACGAGCGCAGGTGGCTCACGTTCGATCTCCTCGCCGGTACGCTCGACCGCGAGGGAGCGGTCGCGGTCTGGCTGCGCGAGTACGGAGGCGTATCGGAGGACGAGCTCTCCTGGTTCGCCGAGAACGCGTGCCCGCCGGACATCGTCGGGGTCAACCACTACCTCTCGAGCGAGCGCTTCCTCGACGAGCGCCTCGAGCGCTACCCGCGCGAGGCCCACGGCGGCAACCGGCGTCAGGCGTACGCCGACGTCCTCGCCGCGCGCGTGCGCCTGCAGGGGCCCGACGGGCCCGCGGAGATCCTCCGCGACGCCTGGGCGCGCTACCGCCTCCCCGTCGCCGTGACGGAGGCGCACAACGGCTGCACGCGCGAGGAGCAGCTGCGCTGGCTGCGCGAGGTCTGGGGCTCGGCCGAGCTGGTGCGCGGCGAAGGGGCGGACATCCGCGCCGTCTGTTGCTGGAGCGTCTTCGGAGCCGTCGGCTGGGATCGTCTCGTCGCCTCGCGGGAGGGGCGCTACGAGCCGGGTCTGTACGACGTCTCCACCGGAAACCCGCGCCCGACGGCGCTCGTCCCGCTCGCGCGCGCGCTCGCCCGAGGCCGGCGCTTCCGGCACCCGGCGGCCGCCGGAGCGGGCTGGTGGCGTCGCCCCGAGCGGCTCTGGTACGAACCGGTGTCGGTGGGAGGAACGCCGCGGCGTCCGCGGGTGAGGCGCGGCGCGCGCCCGCTCCTCGTCACCGGGCGGACGGGAACGCTGGGACAGGAGGTCGCGCGCGCGTGCGAGGCACGCGCACTGCCGTACCGCCTACTCTCGCGGCAGGAGCTCGACATCGCCGATCCCGTCTCAGCGGCCGCGGCGGTGGGCGGGCTTCGCCCCTGGGCCGTCGTGAACGCGGCGGGCTTCGTGCGCGTCGACGACGCCGAGGCGGAGCCGGAGGCGTGCCGGCGCGAGAACGCCGACGGGCCCTCCGTGCTCGCGGCCGCCTGTCGGGACGCCGGCGCGAGGCTGGCGACCTTCTCCTCGGACCTCGTCTTCGACGGAGGCAAGCGCACCCCGTACGTGGAGCGGGATCGGCCTGCGCCCCTGAACGTCTACGGGCAGACGAAGGCCGAGGCCGAGCACCGCGTCCTGGCCACCCTCCCCTCCGCCCTCGTCGTCCGCACGAGCGCCTTCTTCGGCCCGAGCGACGAGCACAACTTCGTGACGGCCGCCCTGCGCGCCCTCTCGCGGGGCGAGCGCTTCCGGGCCGCCTGCGACACCGTCGTCTCGCCCACGTATGTCCCCCACCTCGTGGACGCGACGCTCGACCTCTTGATCGACGGCGAGGCGGGCGTCTGGCACCTCGCGAACGAGGGCGAGACGACGTGGGCGGCCCTGGCGCGCGCCGCCGCGAAACGGTGCGGCGTCCCGGCGCGGAGACTCGAAGCCGTGGCGACGGCGGAGCTCGCCCTCGCCGCCCCGCGGCCCCGCCGGAGCGCGCTCGCGAGCGAGCGCGGGCGCCTCCTCCCCCCGCTCGCGCACGCGCTCGCCGCCTACGCGGCGGCCCGCTAAGCCGACTGGAAGCGCCGCCGCGCCCAGCGGACGGCCTCGACCGCCCCCGTCACGGCGAGCGCGATCGCGAAGGCGAGCGCGAGCCCCTTGAGCGGGCTCTCCTCGAAGGTCTTCCCGCCGAAGTAACCGAGGAGCGCCGCGTAGCCGCCCCAGATAAGCGCTGCCGCCGCGTCGTAGGCGAGGAAGCGCGGCCAGGGGAAGCGGACCGTGCCCGCGCCGACCGTGATCGCTGTCCGCCCGCCGGGGATGAAGCGGCCGATGACGATCAGGTAGCCGCCCCTTCGCTCGAGGTTCTTCTCCGCCCAGCGCAGCCTCTCCTGCCCGCGCTCGCGGAAGAGGCGGGAGACGACGCGCGTGCCGACCGCGCGCCCGAGCCAGTAGGCCGTGTTATCGCCGAGGAGCGCGCCCGCGGCGGCGGCGGCGACGACGAGGAGGAGGATCAGGTCGCCGTTCGCGGCGAGCACGCCGGCCGCGATCACGGACGTCTCGCTCGGAACGAGCGGGAAGAGGACGTCCAGGGCCGCGATCGCGAAGAGGAACGCGTACGTCCAGGGCGACCCGGAGACGTACTCCGTGAGGGACTCGAGCACGGCACGGAGGCTACCCGCGCTAGGGAAACAGATCGCGCTCGCGGGGCATGACGAGCTCGCGAGCGCCGCCCTCTCCCGCGGGGGTTGGGTAGCCGCGGATCCGGACGGCGGGGATCGCGCTCGCCTTGCCCATCACGAGCTCCGCCGCGCCCGCGAGCTCGTCCGCGACGGCCACGAGGGTGGAGCGAAGCTCCCGCCCGGCCGCGTCGGTCGTGCCGCGCAGGTCGAGGAGCGGCGCGAGCCCCGCCACGCCGAGGGCGACGTCCGTCGTCCCGCGCCGCCAGGGCCGCCCGAAGGAGTCGCTCACGACCACGCCCGGGGTGCTCCCGAACCTGGCCCCGAGCGCCGAGCGCAGCGCGCGCGCCGAGGCGTCGGGGTCGCGCGGGAGGAGGACGAGCACGCCCTCCCCCGGCGCGTTCGAGTGGTCGACGCCCGCGCTCGCACAGACGAAGCCGTGCTCCGTCTCGGCGATCACGAACTCGCCGCGGCGACGGCGCACGGCCCGGGCCTCCCGCAGGCCGACCGCGAGCTCGTCCTCGGCGCGCTCGAGCCGCCCCTCGGCCTTCGAGACGACCTTGTGCGCGACCACGACGACGTCGCCGCGTGCCAGCCCGCCGGCGCGCTCGAGCGCGTCCCCGAGCAGCCGTGCGAGGTCGTCGCCCGGGCGCACCTCGGGAACGCCGAGGAGCGGGACGATCGTGATCGGGCCGGGGACGTGTCCAGTCATGCCCGGCCGCGAGCTCGCCCGACGAGCAGGGCGACCGCCTAGAGCCCGGTGATCCGGACGCCCGTCTCGGACCGGTAGTTGCGGTTGATGTTCAAGAGCAGCGCCGTGAGCGTCTCGAGCCAGCGAGCGGTCTCCAGGGGGCCGGTGTCGACGGCCCGGCCCTCGACGAGCGTCTCCGCGATCCGCGCCACGACCCGCTTTGCCTCGTCGTCCTCACCGCAGATGAGCACGTCCTCGTCGAGCGGCGAGTCGCGCCCGAGGCCGCGCGCGGCGACCGTGTGGAAACCGGCCACGACACGCGCACCGGGGGCGGCCTCGGCGACGAGCTCGGCCAGCGAGCGCTCGCCGGGCTCCGCGGTCGGGCGGCCGCCGCGGAAGGCAACCGGGCTGGCCACGCTGACGACGACCTTGCCCGCGAGCACATCCGCGAGCTCGCGCGCCATCGCGTCCACGCCCTCGGGCGGCACGGAGAGAAAGACGACGTCGGCGCGCTCCGCCGCCTCCCGGTTCGAGACGATCTCGTCGCGCGGGGTGCGGGAGCCGACGAGGACGTGCTCCCCGGTGCGGCGCAGCCGCTCGGCCAGCCCACGGCCGAAGCCGCCAGTGCCGCCGATGATCGCGATCGTCACGAGAGCCGTTCCAAGAGCGCGCGGCCGACTCCCGCCCGCGCGGCGGGTTCGAGCATAACGATGGGGGCGACGAGCGCTCGAAGCCCGAGCGCCTCGATCGCGGGCGCCAGGTCGGCGTCGTCGGGGTGGACGACGAACGCCGAGGCCACCCGTTGGTAGATCTCGGCGACGCCCACCGAACTCGGCTCGTAGCCGAGCGAGGCCAGCATCGCGGGGAGCGGCCCCCGGAACGCCTTGCCGCCGACGAGCGGGGACACTGCGGCCACTCGCTCGCGCCGCGCCTCGAGGGCGTCGACGAGGCCCGGAACGGCGAGGATCGGGCCGACGGAGACGAACGGGTTCGAGGGAGCGATGAGGATGCGGTCCGCGTCCGCGATCGCCTCGAGGACGCCGGGCGCAGGGCGCGCTTCCTCCGCTCCCCGGAAGCGCACCGCGAGCACGGGGTCCTCGTGACGGCGCCGCACGAACCAGTCCTGGAAGGGAAGCTCCCCGGCGGGAGTGATGACCGCCGTGCGGACGGGATCGTCGGAGGCGGGAAGGAGCCGGACCGCGACGCCGAGCGCCTGCGCGAGGCGGGCGCAGACGGCGCTGAGCGGCAAGCCGGCGGCGAGAAGCTCGGTGCGGACAAGGTGGAGGCCAAGGTCGCGGTCGCCCAGCGTGAACCACGTGTCCGCGCCGAGCTCACCGGCCATGGCGAGCGCTCCGTACGTCTCCTCGCGAACGCCCCAGCCGCGCGCTTCGTCGAGGAGCCCGGCCAGGGTGTAGAGAACGGTGTCCAGGTCGGGGGAAACGTGCAGCCCGAGGACGTCGACGTCGTCGCCCACGTTTCCGACCGCGGTCACCGCGGACTCCCCGAGCGCGCCTGCGAGCGCGTGCACGAGCCGCGAGCCGCCGAGCCCGCCGCAGAGGACGGTCACTGCATCCACGCTTCGACGCTACCTGCCGGAGCGTGGCGGATCCGCTCTCGGGGCCGACCTCGAGGAGCGCGCCGGCCGCGCCAGTCCCTCGTATGCTCCGCGCGTGCTCGCGATCGTGCCCGCGAAGGGGCTCGCGCAGGCGAAGACCCGCCTCGCGCCCCTGCTCGCGCCCGTCCAGCGCGCAGAGCTCGCCGCGGCGATGCTCGCCTCGGTGCTCGCCGCGTGCCGCGAGGCCTCGGCCGTCCACGCGACGCTCGTGGTCACGCCCGACCCCGAGCTGGCGCCGGAGGAGGAGACGCTCGTCGACGACGGCCGCGGACACGCCCCGGCGATCGCCCGCGCGCTCGCGGACGCTCGCGCCGCGCGTGGCGCGCTCGTCGTCATGGCCGACCTTCCACTCGTTCGCGCCGAAGCGCTCGACCGGCTCGCCGGCGCGGCGCGGCCCGTCGCGCTCGCGCCGGCGCGCGACGGCGGGCTGAACGCGCTCGCGCTGCGCCGGCCGGACGCCGTCGAGCCCGTCTTCGGCGCCCCCGGCAGCGCCGCCCTCACCGCAGAGCGGGCGCGAGCGGCAGGCTTCGCGCCGGCCGTGGTCGACGATCCCCGGCTCGCCTTCGACGTCGACCGCGCGGCCGACCTCGCCCTGCTCGCGACCCTGGTCGCAGCGTGAGCGACGTGCTCGCAGCGCCGCTCGAGGCCCTGCTCGCGGAGGCGCGCGCGGTGCGCGAGGCGGGCGGGGGCGTCGTCACCTACTCCCCCAAGGTCTTCATCCCCCTCACGAAGCTCTGCCGCGACGTCTGCCACTACTGCACCTTCGCCCGCCCGCCGCGGCGCGGGGCGCGCGCGTACCTTCGTGCGGACGAGGTGCTCGCGATCGCCCGCGCGGGCGCAGCCGCCGGCTGCCACGAGGCCCTGTTCACCCTCGGCGACAAGCCCGAGCGCCGCTATCGCGCCGCCCGGGCCGAGCTCGCCTCGCTGGGGTGCGAGACGACGATCGAGTACCTGGCGCGGATGTGCGAGCTCGTGCTCGCGGAGACGGGGCTCCTCCCCCACGTCAACCCCGGAGTCCTGTCCCGCTCGCAGCTCGCCGCGCTGCGGCGCGTCTCGGCCTCGCAGGGCCTCATGCTGGAGACGGTGGCCGACCGGCTTTCGGCCCGCGGCGGCCCGCACTTCGGGTCGCCGGACAAGCTGCCCGCCCGCCGCCTGGAAACGCTCGAGGCGGCCGGCGAGCTCGCGATTCCCTTCACAACGGGAATCCTGATCGGGATCGGCGAGACGCGCTCGGAGCGGCTGGACGCGCTGCACGCGATCCGGCGGGCGCACGAGCGTCACGGTCACGTGCAGGAGGTGATCGTGCAGAACTTCCGCGCGAAGCCGGGCACGAAGATGGCCGCCTACCCGGAGCCGCCGCTCGAGGATCTCCTCTGGACGGCCGCCGCTGCGCGCCTCGTCCTCCCACGCGAGGTGAGCGTGCAGGTTCCGCCCAACCTCTCCTACGACGAGTTCCCGCGGCTGCTCGACGCCGGGATCGACGACTGGGGCGGGATCTCCCCCGTCACGGCCGACCACGTGAACCCCGAGGCTCCCTGGCCCGCCGTGGAGGGTTTGCGAGAGGCGACCGAGGCGCGCGGTCTCACGCTGACACCGCGCCTTCCCGTCTACCCCCGCTACGTCGAGGAGCTCGAGCGCTGGGTGGACGAGCGCGTTGCGCCGGCCGTGAGGCGGCGGGCCGACGCCGCCGGCCTCGCTCGCGAGGAGGGATGGGCCGCCGGGGCTTCGGGCGCCGCTCCGAGCTGGTGGCCCCCGCGGGGCACCCCGGCCCACCACCCGCTCTCGAGCGTAAAGCGAAACGGCGCGCGCGTGGGTCACGCGAGTGTGGCGGAGGCGTCAAGGGCCGTGGGGGTCGCCCTGGCGAAGGTGCGCGCGGGGACGGAGCTCGACGAGGACGACGTAACCGGCCTCTTCGGCGCCCGCGGGAAGGACCTGCGCTCCGTTCTGCTCGCCGCCGACGCCCTCCGCCGCGAGGTGAACGGCGACACGGTCTCGTACGTCGTCACACGCAATGTCAACTACACAAACGTCTGCTACTTCCGCTGCGGCTTCTGCGCCTTCTCGAAGGGCAAGCTGGCCGCGAACCTGCGGGGCGCTCCGTACCTCGTGCCCCTGGACGAGATCGTCCGCCGCGCCCGCGAGGCCTGGGACCGGGGCGCCGTCGAGGTCTGCCTGCAGGGCGGGATCCACCCGGCGTTCACCGGCGACTACTACCTGGAGGTCTGCCGCGCGCTCAAGTCCGAGCTCCCCGGCCTGCACGTGCACGCGTTCTCGGCGCTCGAGGTCTGGCAAGGCGCCGCCACGTTGGGCCTCCCGCTCGCCGCTTACCTCGAACGGCTGCGGGACGTCGGGCTCGCCTCGCTGCCGGGGACGGCCGCCGAGATCCTCGACGACGACGTCCGGCGCGTCATCTGCCCGGACAAGGTCTCGACGGCCCAGTGGCTCTCGGTGCACGACGCGGCGCACCGCGTCGGCCTGCGCTCGACGACGACGATCATGTTCGGCTCCGTCGAGGGCCCGCGGAGCTGGGCGCGCCACCTGCTCGCCCTCCGCGAGCAGCAGCGGCGGACAGGCGGGTTCACGGAGTTCGTCCCCCTCCCCTTCGTCCACATGGAGGCGCCCGTCTACCTGCGCGGCGGCGCGCGCCCCGGGCCGACGTTCCGGGAGGCGCTCCTCATGCACGCGGTCGGCAGGCTCGCGCTCCACCCCTGGATCACGAACGTGCAGGCCTCGTGGGTGAAGCTCGGCCTCGACGGGGCGCAGGCGGCGCTGCAAGCGGGCGCGAACGACCTGGGCGGAACGCTCATGAACGAGTCGATCTCGCGGGCCGCCGGCGCCGGCCACGGCCAGGAGATGCCGCCCGAGCGCATGGAGGCCGCGATTCGCGCGCTCGGGCGCGGGCCGCGCCAGCGGACGACACTGTACGGAACGCCGGCACCCGAGCGCCGGCGCCGCTCCTACCGCGCTCCGCCGCTCGCGGAGCCGGTCAACCCGCACGTCTCGGAAGCCGGCCTGCGACCACCGGCCCGCCTCGTCCGTCCCGGCGTGGCCGCGTAGCGTTCCCCCGCCGACGCGCCTCGTCCGGCGAAGGCCCGGCCTCAGGCGGAGGCGGCCGCACCGAGCGGCGCGAGTTGCTCGCCGAAGCGCGCTCGCCGGACGAACTGGCCGATGCCAGGCTCGGCGACGAGCCGCCCGTCCTCGACGAGCACGTGGCCGCGCAGGAGCACGACCTCCGGCGTCCCCGTCACCTCGGTCCCCTCGAACAGGTTGTAGTCGACCTTGGAGTGGTGCGTGGAAGCCGAGATGACGTGCTTTCTCTCCGGGTCGAAGACGACGAGGTCGCCGTCGGAGCCCACGGCGATCGTGCCCTTGCGGGGGTAGAGGCCGAAGAGCTTCGCCGGGTTCGTGGCGAGGAGCTCGACCATCCGGTTGAGGGTGATCCGGCCGCTGCGCACGCCGAACTCGTGGATCATGTGCAGGCGGTTCTCGAGCCCCGGCCCTCCGTTCGGGATCTTCGAGAAGTCGTCGCGCCCCAGCGTCTTCTGGCCGTCCCAGAGGAAGGCGCAGTGGTCGGTCGAGATCGCCGAGAGGACGTCCGTGCGAACGGCGTTCCAGAGCACGTCCTGGTTTGCCTTGTCGCGCGGCGGCGGCGTGTAGACGAACTTGGCGCCCTCGAAGTTCGGGCGCTCCAGGAACGTGTAGTCGACGAAGAGGTACTGGGTGCAGGTCTCGGCCCAGACGTCCCACCCCTTCTCGCGGGCCAGCGCGATCGGCTCCACCGCCTCCGCGCAGGAGACGTGGACGACGTAGAGCGGGGCGCCGGCAACGCGCGCGAGCTGGATCGCGCGGTTCGTCGCTTCGCCCTCGGTCTCGGGCGGTCGGGTGAGCGCATGCCAGTGCGGCTCCGTGTGGCCCTGCGCGAGCGCCTGCTTGACGAGCACGTCGATCGCGTCGCCGTTCTCCGCGTGCACCATGACGAGCGCGCCCGTCTCCGCTGCGACCTCCATGGTGCGAAAGAGCGTCTCGTCGTCGACCATGAGCGCGCCCTTGTAGGCCATGAAGAGCTTGTAGGAGGTCACGCCCTGGTCCGGAAGCGAGGCGAGCTCCTCGAGCGACCCCCCCTCCCGCAGGTCGGTGACGGCCATGTGGTAGCCCATGTCGATCACCTGCCTGCCGTCCGCCTTCGCCTTCCACTCCTCCAGGGCGGCGGCGAACGTCTCGCCTCGCGGCTGGATGACGAAGTCGACGTGGCAGGTCGTTCCGCCGAAGGCGGCCGAGGTTTGGCCGGCCTCGACGTCGTCGATCGTGACCGTGCCCCCGAACGGCATGTCGAGGTGTGTGTGCGGATCGACGCAGCCCGGGAGGACGTACTTCCCCGAGGCCTCGATCACGCGGTCGGCGTCGACGTCGAGGGACGCCCCGATCGTCGAGATCCGCTCGCCGTCCACGAGGACGTCCGCGACGTAGTCGTCCGCGGCCGTGACGATCCGGCCGCCCTTGATCAAAACCGACATCCTTCTCCTCCCCGCACGAGCGACGACGTGGCCGCCGGAAGTATCGCTCCGGCGGCCACGTCTTTGCAGGGGTTGAACCGCTAGGTGGCGCGGCCGAGCGCCGGCTCCGCGCGCGGGGCCGTGGCTCGCATGAGGATGAAGTAGAGGACGCTCGCCACGAGGAAGGTGAACCCGAAACCGTACGTATAGAAGCGGTCGAAGATGTTCGGGTCGGCGACGACGCCGCCCTCGGTCGTCGCCGCGTTGATGAAGCCGGGAATGACCGGGACGACCGCGACGAGGACCGCCGCGATCGCGCGCCAGTTGAACCCGCTCGCGTACCAGTAGCGGCCTCGCGGGTCGGCGCTGTAGAGGTCGTACAGGTCGAGGCGCTCCCGGCGGATGACCCAGTAGTCGACGATCATGACGCCCGCGATCGCGCCCAGGAGGCTTCCGTACCCGACGAGCCACGTGAAGATGTACGCGGCCAGGTTCTCGTAGATCTCCCACGGGAACATGAGGATCCCGATCACGGCCGTGATGACGCCGCCCGTCCGGAAGGAGATCCTCCGGGGCCACAGGTTGGAGAAGTCGTTCGAGGGTGCGACGACGTTCGCCGCCATGTTCGTCGTCACCTGGGCGGCGACGATCACGATCATGGCCAGGATGAGGACGCCGGCGCTTCCGAGCCGCGTGATCAGGTCGATCGGGTTCCAGAGCGCCTCGCCGTACAGGACGACGGTGGCGGCCGTGACGGCGATCCCGATGAAGCTGAACGCCGCCATCGTGATCGGAAGGCCGATCGCCTGGCCGATGAACTGCGACCGCTGGCTCTGCGCGAAGCGCGTGAAGTCAGGGATGTTGAGGCTGAGCGTCGCCCAGTAGCCCACGTTGGCGGCGAGCGCGGGCCAGAAGAGCGTCCAGAAGCCGGGCCCTGCGCTCACGAGCTCGCTCTGGTTCGCGCTCGAGAAGGGCTCGGTGACGCTGCCCACCTTGACGAGCGCCCAGACCATGATCGCCGCGCCGCCGGCGAGCAGGAGCGGTGCCGCCCACGACTCGAGGTACTTGATCGCCTCCATCCCGCGCAGGATGATCGCCACCTGGACGACCCAGAAGACCGCAAAGGCGATGCCCCGGTGCCAGCCGAGGTCGCTCCACCCGCCCCAGAGCTGGTTCAGGAGCGCATCGAGCGCGAGGCCCCCGAGCCACGTCTGGATCCCGAACCAGCCGCACGCGACCAGGGCGCGTGCGATGGCCGCGATGTTCGCCCCCCGGATCCCGAAGGAGGCCCGCACGAAGACGGGGAACGGGATTCCGTAGCGGGTGCCCGCGTGGGCGTTCAGCACCATCGGGATGAGGACGATGACGTTGCCCAGGCTGATCGTGAGCAGGGCCTGCCACCAGTTCATTCCGCTCGCCATGAGGCCGGACGCGAGCGTGTAGGTCGTGATCACGACCGACATCCCGATCCACATGGCCGTGATGTTCCACGTGTTCCACGTCCGCCGCGACGGGCCCGCCGGCGCGAGGTCGCGGTTGAAGTAGGGCGAGCCCGAGACCTGCCGGTCGATCTCGTCCACCTCGGCGTCCGTCTTCACGGCGAGGTCGCCGAGGTTGACCTTGCTCAGGTCGTGGACTCGCGCTTCGTCGATGACGCCTCTCAAAGTCCCTCCTCTCGCTTGACGCGTTGCCCTTCGTTTACCACATGCACAGGATGATTTTGAAGCGGCCGGAGGCACTGGTTTAGGGTCCGCCCGTGCCCCTGGACCCGAGCCGGACGGTCGCCGAGCTGCGGGAGCTCGGCGAGCTCACGGGCGACGAGAACGGGGCGCAGCGCGTCGCGTGGACGGACACGTGGGCGCGGGCGCGCGAGTGGCTGCGCGGGAAGCTCGACGCGCTCCCGCTCGAGCACGAGGTCGACGAGGCCGGGAACCAGTGGTGGACGCTTCGCGGCGGCGCCGAGCGCGCCGTCCTCCTCGGCGGCCACATCGACTCGGTCCCGAACGGCGGCTGGCTCGACGGCGCGCTCAACCTCGTGGCCGCTGTCGAGGTCGTGCGCCGGATCGTGGGCGAGGGCGAGCCCGCGGCGACGGTTCGGCTCGTGGACTGGGCCGACGAGGAGGGCGCCCGCTTCGGCCGCTCGCTCTTCGGCTCGAGCGCCGCGTCCGGAACCATGGACGACCAGGACGACCTGCGCGAGCGCCGCGACGCGGACGGCGTCGCTCTCCCCGACGCCCTGCGCGCGCACGGGGTCGACCTCGACCGCGCCCTGGAGGCGCGCCGCCGGCTCGCCGGGGCCGCCGCCTACCTCGAGCTGCACATCGAGCAGGGGCCCGTGCTCGAGTCGCTGGAGCTGCCGCTGGGCGTCGTCCTGGGCACCTTCGGCGTCGAGCGCCACCTGGTCACGTGGAAGGGGCAGGCAGCACACGCCGGCTCGACGCCGATGGACAAGCGCCGGGACGCGCTGGCGGGAGCGGCGAAGCTCGCGCTCGAGATCCGCGAGATCGCGCGGCGCACGGGCGACGGCGCCGTCTGCACGTCCGGAAGCGTTGTCTGCAGGCCCGGGATCGTCACGTCCGTCGTCGAGACCGCGGATCAGCTCCTCGACCAGCGGCACCTCGAGGCCGGGAAGCTTGCGGGGATGCTGACGGAGGCGAAGGAGGCGAGCGAGAGGTTCGCCCGAGAGGAGGACCTGGAGGTCGCGTGGGAGCGGCTCTGGCACATCGGCCCGATCCTCTTCGACGAGACGCTCGTCGAGCTGGCCGACGAGGCCGTCCGGGAGGTTGCGGGCACGTCCCACCGGCTTCCGAGCGGCCCACTCCACGATGCCGCCGAGGTCTCGCGGGCCGGCGTCCCGACCGTCATGCTCTTCGTCCAGTCGCTCCGCGGCCTCTCGCACACCAAGGTGGAGGACACGAAGGCGGAGCACATCGAGCTCTCCGTGCAGGCGCTCGACCGCCTCGCCGCGAAGACGATCGAGCGCGTCGCCGCCGGCTGAGCCGCCGCTAGCCGCGCCGCGCGTCAGCGCCGCCGGCCCCGGGCGCGGCGGAGGAGCGGCTGGCGCAGGACATAGAGCGCCTGCGCGACCAGGGGGATCCCCCAGAGGAGCATGATCCAGAAGGGCCAGAGGAGCCGGAAGCCCTCGTGTGCGGTCGTCGAGGCCGAGATCCGCGTCACGGCCCAGACGACGACGAGGACGGCGCTAACCACGGCGTAGACGATCACGTGCGTTCGCAGCGTGACGAGCTCGGCCGCGCGCACGAGCAGGGGCGGGCGGGGAAGCGCGGGAAGGCCCTGGAGCGCCGCGTCGAGGTCGGCGCGCGAGCGCGCGGCGAGCACCGCCTCCGAGCGCGCCGACAGCTCGTCCGGCGAGAGGAGGCCGCTCACGGTGTGCGCCCCGAGCAGGTCGACCGCCTGCTCGCGATCCACGTCCGAGACGCCGTCGCCCTCCGCGCGCGGCCGCCGCCGCAGGCGAGGCCCCCGCCGTTCCCCCTCCGCGCTCACGGCCGCATCGTCGCCCACGCGCCATAGCCCCGCAACAGCCCGCCCTAGAAGACCCGCACGAGGGCGACGCCCACGCCGACGAGCACCATCCCGACCACGCGGCCAGGGGAGATCGCGTGAGGCGTGAACCCCGCCCAGCCGAAGTGATCGAGGACGAGCGAGGCGAGCGCCTGGCCCGCGACGACAGCGGCGACGAGGACGACGGCGCCGACGCGCGGCGCAGCGACGATCGCCCCCAGGACGTAGAAGGCGCCGAGGAGCCCGCCGACCCAGACCCACCAGGGCGCAGCGCCGACCCGGTCGCTCGCGAGGAGCCCCCGCGTCGCGGCGAGCGAGACGAGGACGAGCGCGAGCGCGCCCACGAGGAAGGAGACGAACGCCGCCCGAGGCGCGCCGCCGATCCAGCGCGCGAGCTCGGCGTTGATCCCCGCTTGCAGCGGGAGGACTGCTCCTGCGGCGAGGGCGAGCACGAGCGAGGGCCACGCGGTCACCGGGGAGGATTCGCGCCCGGCGGCTCCCCTCCTTGCTCGCGGGAGCGGACGAGGACGAGCGCCAGGAGCACAGCGGCGAGGCCGAGCTGAAGGGCGACCGAGACGCCGCCGCTCCGGTGCCAGCCCTCGATCCGGTGGCTGGGGAAGAGCTCGCGGCGGCTGCGGCGCGCCGGGCGCACGACGTGCTCGAGGTCGGGGGCGCAGGCGGCGAGGGCGCCGACCGTGGCCGGGTGGAGCGGCCCGAGGCGCGCGGCGAGCGCGCCTACCTCGACGATCCCGGCTGCGACCTCCGCGGGGAGCGAGGGGATGTCCTCGTGCGGCAGCAGGTCGCCGAGCACGTGCAGGAGCGGCCCTACGGCAGCGGCGAGCCTCGGGCGGCCGAGGAGCGCCCCCGCGGCGGCTCCCGTGGCGACGTGGAGGCTGACGATCATGCCCGGCGATCGTACGCGGCACGCGTTGCGGCGCTCGCCGATTGCGGCGAGAATGCCCTTTCCGAGACCCCGCCCGGGAGGCTGCATGCTTACCTTCGGCGTCACCGTCCTGCCCGACCCGCCCTACACGAGGCTCCTCGAGCTCATGCAGATGGCCGAGGAGTCGGGCTTCGACAACGGCTGGACCTATGACTCGCACATCCTTTGGCACGAGTCCTACCCGCTGCTCGCGCTGGCCGCCGAGCGGACACAGCGCCTCAAGCTCGGCCACTGCGTGACCAACCCCGGCATCCGCGAGCCCACGATCACCGCGAGCTACTACGCGACCCTGCACGAGTTCTCGAACGGGCGCGCCGTCATGGGAATCGGCCGCGGCGACTCCTCGCGTCGCGTCGTCGGGCTGAAGCCCGTCAAGGTGGCGGAGTTCGAGCGCTCGCTGCGGATGATCAAGGATCTGATGAACGGCCGGCCAGTCGAGTGGAACGGCAAGGAGCTCCAGCTCAAGTGGGTGCGCGAGGAGCTGCCGCCGATCGAGATGTGGGTGGCGGGCTACGGGCCCAAGGCGCTCGCGGTCGCGGGGCGCGTCGGGGACGGGGTGATCATCCAGCTCGCCGACCCCGAGATCGTCCAGTGGATCATGGAGACGGCGCGCCGCGCAGCCGAAGAGGCGGGCCGGGACCCGGCCGAGCTCAAGTGCCACGTCTGCGCCCCGAGCCACATCTCCGACGACCTCGCGGACGCGCGCGAGCAGGTGCGCTGGTTCCCCGCGATGGTCTCGAACCACGTCATGGACCTGATCGAGCGCTACGGGTTCGACTCGGAGATCCCGGGCGCCCTGACGGAGTTCGTGAAGGCCCGCAGGTTCTACGACTACCAGGAGCACAGCCGCGTCGGCGCGGCACACGGCGAGTTCGTCTCGGACGAGATCTGCGACCGCTTCTGCGTCCTCGGCACGCCCGAGCAGGCGACCGAGAAGCTGAGGCACCTGGAGAGCCTGGGCGTCGACCACTTCAACATCTACCTGATGACCCAGGGGCAGGAGGAGACGCTGGCCGCCTACCGCGACCGGATCCTCCCCCAGTTCGAGCGCGTCGCCGCTTGACGCACCACCGCCCGCTCGACGCGCAGGTCATGCCGCGCTTCTCGGGCGTGCGCACGTTCGCGCGCCTGCCCTACGTGACCGAGCTCGAGGGCGTCGACGCGGGCGTCGTCGGGATTCCGTTCGACACGGCGACCTCGTTTCGCTCCGGTGCGCGCTTCGGGCCCGAGGGAATCCGCTCGGCCTCGGCGCTCCTGCGCCCGTACCTCCCGGGCTGGGAGGTGGAGGTCGTGGACGCGCTCTCGATCGCGGATTTGGGCGATGCGCCCGTCGCGCCCGGCGACACGCTCGAGACGTATCGCCGCGTTGCGTCGGCGCTCGAGCCGCTCGTCGCGGCCGGTGTCTTCCCGCTCTGCCTGGGCGGCGACCACGCAGTCACCCTCGTCGAGCTGCGCGCGCTCGCGGGCGTCCTCGGCCCGCTCGCGCTCGTCCAGCTCGACGCGCACGCCGACACCTGGGAGGAGTACTTCGGGCAGAAGTACTTCCACGGGACCACCTTCAAGCGGGCGGTCGAGGAGGGCCTCCTGGATGCCGCGGCCTCCGTCCAGGCCGGGATGCGCGGATCGCTGTACGGCCCGGGCGACCTGGACGTCTCCCGCGAGCTGGGCTTCCACGTCGCCCCCGCAGAGGAGCTCCGGGAGCTGGGACCCGACGCGTTCGGCGAGCTCGTGCGCCGGCGCGTCGGCGAGCGGCCGGTCTTCCTCTCCTTCGACGTCGACTTCCTCGACCCCGCCTTCGCGCCCGGAACGGGAACGCCCGAGGTCGGCGGCTTCGCGACGCACGAGGCACTCGCGTTCCTCCGCGCCCTCCGCGGCCTGGAGCTCGCGGGCGCGGACGTGGTCGAGGTCGCGCCGGCCTACGACGGGCCGGGCCAGCAGACGGCGCTCGCCGCCGCGAACGTGGCCTGGGAGCTCCTCGCGCTCCGGGCGACCGCCGTCGCGTAGCGGCGTCGACGGGGCCGCCGCTCGCCCCGGGGCAGCGCCGCGGTTCGAGGCGCTCGCTGGGGGTACGCTGTCGCGAGACGACGAGGAGGAGACGATGAGCGAGGTCATCGAAGCACCGGAGCGCACGACCGCCGAGAAGCGCGGGCCGACGCCGATCAGCCACTGGATCGGAGGCACGACCGTTCCGGGCCAGTCGGGGCGAAGCTCGCCCGTCTTCAACCCGGCGACGGGCGAGCAGACGGGCGCAGTCGACCTCGCCTCCGTCGAGGAGGTCGACCGGGCGGTCGCGGCCGCGCGCGAAGCGTTCCCGGCCTGGCGCCGGCTCTCGCTCTCACGCCGGACGGAGCTCATGTTCAGGATCCGCCACCTCGTGCACACCCGTCGCGAGGAGATCGCGCGGTTCCTCACGCTGGAGCACGGCAAGGTGCTGTCCGACGCGGTCGGCGAGGTCGCCCGCGGCCTCGAGGTGATCGAGCACGCGTGCGGCATCCCGACGCTCCTGCAGGGCCGCTTCTCGGAGCAGGCCTCGACCGGGATCGACGTCTACTCCATCCGCCAGCCGCTCGGGGTCTGCGCAGGGATCACGCCCTTCAACTTCCCCGCCATGGTTCCGATGTGGATGTGGGCTCCCGCGCTCGCCTGCGGCAACACGTTCGTGCTCAAGCCCTCCGAGCGCGACCCCTCGGCCTCGCTCTACGTCGCGGAGCTCCTGAGGGAGGCCGGCGTGCCGGACGGCGTCTTCAACGTGGTCCAGGGCGACAAGGTCGCGGTCGACCGCATCCTCGAGCATTCCGACATCGCCGCGGTGAGCTTCGTCGGGTCGACGCCGATCGCGAAGTACGTGTACGAGACGGGCGCGAAGCACGGGAAGCGCGTGCAGGCGCTCGGCGGCGCGAAGAACCACATGGTCGTCCTCCCCGACGCCGACGTCGAGATGGCGGCCGACGCGGCGGTCAGCGCCGCCTACGGTTCCGCTGGCGAGCGTTGCATGGCTGTCTCCGTCGTGGTCGCCGTGGGCGGTGTCGGCGACGCGCTCGTCGACGCGATCAACGAGCGCCTGCCCAAGCTGAAGATCGGCCCCGGCCTGGATGCCGAGTCGGAGATGGGCCCGCTGATCACGCGCGAGCACCGCGACCGCGTCGCCTCGTACGTCGACAGCGGGCGCGCGCAGGGCGCGACGGTCGTCCGGGACGGGCGCGAGCTCGAGGCGGACGGGGACGGGTTCTTCCTCGGCGTCTCCCTCCTCGACAACGTGAAGCCGGAGATGGACGCATACCGGGACGAGATCTTCGGGCCCGTGCTCTCCGTCGTCCGCGTGGACACCTACGACGAGGCCGTACGCCTCGCCAACGAGCACCCGTACGGGAACGGGGTTGCGATCTTCACGCGGGACGGCGGTGCGGCCCGGCAGTTCCAGTTCGAAGTCGAGGCGGGAATGGTCGGCGTGAACGTCCCCATCCCCGTGCCCGTCGCCTACTACTCGTTCGGCGGGTGGAAGTCGTCGCTCTTCGGCGACTCGCACATCTACGGACCCGAGGGGATCAACTTCTACACGCACGGCAAGGTCGTGACGAGCCGCTGGCCCGACCCGGCCACAAGCCAGGTCGACCTCGGCTTCCCCCAGACGCGCTAGCCGGCGCAGTCGGACGAGAGGCGCGTTCGCCGTACCGGGGCAGCCACGCCGGACACGGGGCGGTCCACGCCGCACAGGCTCTCTCATCCGCGCGGACCAGAGCTTCGCGAGCCACGGCCGGCGTCTAAACCGGACGTGGCCGTTGAGGCCGCGGAGCGACGAGGCGCGGCGCCGCCGAGGCGCGGCGCGAGCGAGCCCCGCGCGAGCGACGCCCGGCGCGCGACCCCCGCGAACGAGGCCGGGCGCCAGCCGAGCCCGGCGTTCCGTCAGGAGACGGGGGCGAAGAGACCGGCGCGGTAGACCTGACCGGGAAGCGGGCGGCCGAGAACGCCCTCGAGCCAGGCGGCGACCGCGATCAGGGCCTCGACGTCGATCCCCGTCTCCACCCCCTCGCCGTGCAGGAGGTAGACGAGGTCCTCGGTCGCGATGTTCCCCGTGGCCCGCGGCGCGAAGGGACAGCCCCCGAGCCCGCCCACCGACGCGTCGAAGACGGTCGCGCCGGCCTCGAGCGCGGCCCACGCGTTCGCGAATCCGGTGGAGCGCGTGTTGTGCAGGTGCACCCCGACCGGGCGGCCGAGCGCGAGCGCCGAGCGGACGATCGCGCGGACCTGCGAGGGCACGGCGACTCCGATCGTGTCGGCGAAGACGACCTCGTCTGCGCCCGCGGCGGCGAGCGCCTCGGCGTGCGTGAGCACCTCCCCCTCGTCCACCGCCCCCTCGAAGGGACAGCCGAAGGCGACCGAGATGCTGACCGTCGAGGGCAAGTCGTCCCCCCGCGCTCTCGCAAGCACGCGTCGCGCGATCGCGAGGCCCTGCTCCACGCTCGCGTTCGCGTTCCGGCGCCCGAACGAATCCGTCGCGGCGACGTTCACGTGGACCCGTTCGAGCGCGCAGGCGCGGAGACGGTCGTAGCCGCGCTCGTTGAGAACGAGGCCTGCGTACTCGGTCTCCGCCCGCCGGTCGATCCCCGCCACGACCTCCTCGGCACCGGCCATCGCGGGCACGCGCTCCGCGCTCACGAAGCTGACCGCCTCGATACGCGGCACGCCCGCCGACGCCAGCCGGTTCACGAGCTCCGCGCGCACGGGCGGCGGAAGCGGCGTGGCCTCGTTCTGGAGCCCGTCGCGGGCCCCGACGTCGCAGACGGTCACCGGCACGGCTCTAGGATACGAGCGGTGCCGCGCGTCCCCGTCTTCGCCGCCGCGCACCTCGCTGCCG
>JACVSB010000323.1 GCA_014534155.1 Thermoleophilia bacterium | reverse complement strand
GACGGGCGTCGTCCCCGGCGGGAAGTACTCCCGGAAGCGCGTCGTCGCCCGTAGCCGGTAGCGGACGAGCCGGTGCTTCGTGTCGCCGAACTCGTGCCGGACCGGATCGACCTGCCGCTCACGCTCGAGCCGAAACGGCAGCCAGTTCGGCCCCTCCGGGAGCTCGGCGGGCACGCGCACGGTGGCCACGTGCGCCTTTCCGCTCTGCTCACCCGGCGCCGGTTGCGTCTTGTCGTCGACCTGCTCTCTCCACTCGGCGTCGACGTCGACGAGCGCCGTCGTGCGGACGGACAGGAGCACGCGGGCGTACAGGTCGGCGTACGTGGAGCCCTCGCGGCGAAACGAGCCGATGCCCTCGAAGTCGAGCTCGTCGGGGAACGCCGGCGGGAGGACCGACGGCTTGCAGAGCGGCTGCTGCACGGCATGGACGAGCGTCAGGGTGCGAAACGGCGTCAGCATCCAGTGGCGCCCCTCGAGCGCGAGCCGCTCCAGCTCGTCGTCGTCGGCGCCCATCGCCCAGCGCCAGACACCGAGAAGGTCGCGCGCCTGCGGCGGCAGGAACGACGAGTAGCGCACGCGAACGACTTCCCCCTTCGCGAGGCGGACGGTCAGCGTGCGCGCAGCGGCGTCCCACTCGGGTTTCGGCGGCGGGCCGGCGAACGCCTGCACGCACGCGCCGACGCCGCTCGGGTCGGCCTCGCGCTCCTCGAGGCGCAGTACGAACGGCCGGGCGTCGGGCCACTCGCCGTCGCCCCAGTCCTGCAGCGTCGCCTCGCCGCTCCCCGGGAGGCCCCGGAACGAGGCCCCCCGCGAGAGCACGTCCGGGAGGTAGGGCAGGACGAGCGCACGCTCCGGGTTCACGTAGTACGTGCCGGGCGGATCGGGACGGTCGGCCGGCCAGTCGGGCGGCCGCCGCGCCTCCGCGTGCTTCGCCGTCCCCGGTGCGTCAGTCAGGTCGAGCGCCTCCCTGGAGGCCAGCTCGTGGGCCGCCTCGACAGCTGCCTCCCCGCGTCCCCGGCCGATCGCCTCGTCGAACGCGCCGTGCAACTCGGCGAGAAACTGCGAGGTCTTCGGCGGGACGACGTGGCGCTCGCACGCGCCGGCGAGCCCGGTGTCGAAGTTGGAGCGCACGACAAGCCGCTCGAGCGCCTCGCCGGGCCCGAAGGGGGCGAGCGGCAGCAGGTCGGGCGGCGCGACGGGCTCGAAGCGGAGGTAGTCGACCCAGGTCGAGGCGTGCGTGTCGCCGGGCTCGTCGGGAGGAAGCGAGTTGCCCGCCAGGTCAACGGCGCGGGCGCGCAGGCGGTAGCGCTCGCCGAAGCGCAGGCGGGGGAGCGTCCCGGGAACGACGTCGTAGCGGGCGTCCAGCTGGAAGAAGGTCGCGAGCTCCGGATCGCGCTTGTCCTCGACCACCTCCTCTTGGAGCGTGCGGTCGCCGGAGGTCGTCGTCTCCGCGTAGGGGAGGCGGCCGGGCCGGTCGGCCGCGAGGCTCCAGCCCGACCAGCGCGCGAGCGTCTCGTGCAGGTAGAGGTCGCTGCCGGCGGCGTCGCGCGACGTCGCCGAGG
The DNA here is from genome assembly GCA_014534155.1 of Thermoleophilia bacterium. Next base: position 74 of record JACVSB010000323.1, on the reverse strand, counting down.
TCGCCTTCAGGTAGCCCTCGTCGAGGAACTCCTCCTCTCCTTCCGGGTCCGCCACCGGCGCTCCGTGCAGCAGG
>JACVSB010000180.1 GCA_014534155.1 Thermoleophilia bacterium | reverse complement strand
CCTCGAGGACGAGCGGTTCGAGGTCTTCCGGGTCGCGCCGCCCGCACGGGAGCCGGCCGGCGTCTAGGTCTCTCACCGTGCGCATGGAGCGGCTCCTCCTTCGTGTTCTCATGCGGGTCGCGGCGAGAGTGCTCGAGCGGCGGATCTCGAGCGCGAAGCGCCACTAACCGCGCCGGACGAGATCGGATCCGAGCCAGGCGGCCGAGGCTGCTGCGACGGCCCCGAACGCGCCCGCAACCCGGCGGTCCTTCCGCGTGGAGGAGACCGTGAGCCCCGTCGCGACGATCCCGGCCGCAGTCGCGGCCCCGAGCGCGAGGCGCATACCGGTCCGAAGGATCGCCGCCTCGAGCTCGGGCGCGCCGCGGAACTCGACCTGGAGCTTCGCACCCGGACGCGCCCCTGTTGCACGCTCGATCGCCTCGACAATCCGGCTCATCCGGAGCCTCAGCTTCTCTGCCTCGTAGTAGACGCGGGCGGGATTCGCCTGCTCTCGGATCCGCCCGACGAGCGTCCTCCGGAGGAAGCCCGAGACGAGGGAGAACGGGTCGAGAGTTGGATCCAGCTCGGCGACCGCGAGCTGCATCTGGCCGAACGCCTTGCCGCTCAGGGCGAGCGCGGCCGGGAGGCGTACGCCGTGCCGGCTTGCGACCTCGATCAGCCCCTCGAGCATGGGACCGAGCTGGATCTGACTCAACGTGTCGCCCCGGAAGCGGTCGAGAAACGTCGCGAACTCGGCCTCGAGCCCCTGAAGATCGACGCGCGAGGCGTCGTCGCCGGAGAGCATGAGCATCGTCTCGGTCAGGAAAGCCGGGTCCTCGCGCCAGAAGGCGAGGAGGAGGACGAGCATGAGCTCGCGCAGCTCGGGGTCGAGCTCGCCGACCATGCCGAGGTCGAGGAAGTAGATCTTGCCCTCGCACCAGCGCAGGTTCCCGGGATGGGGGTCGGCATGGAAGAACCCGTCGGTGAGGACTTGGCCGAGGTACGCCTCGAGGAGCTCGCGCGCCGCCGCCCGAGCCTCCTCGCCCTTCGGCGCCTCGCGAAGTGGGACGCCCTCCACCTCCTCCATGACCAGCAGCCGCTTCGTCGAGAGGTCGCCGTGCACGAGGGGGACGGCAAGCCTCGCGTACGGCGCGAGCACGGCGCGCATCCGCTCGATGTTCTCGGCCTCGAGCCGGAAGTTCAGCTCGCGCCGAAGCGACGTCGAGAGGTGCTCGACGAGCGCCGGGATGTCGATGATCTCGCGCAGGCCGACGCGGCTCATCGCCTGCTCGGCGAAGAGGTCGAGCAGTCCTACGTCGCGCAGAATCGCCTCCTCCGCCGCCGGGCGCTGCACCTTGAGGACGACGCGCTCGCCGCTTTCGAGCGTCGCGCGGTGGACTTGCCCGATCGTCCCAGCGGCAAGCGGGTTCGGATCCATGCTCGCGAACACGTCCTCCCAGGGGACACTCAGCTCGCGCTCCATGACGGCGACGACCTCGGCCTCGGTGAGCGGCGCCACGTCCTCCTGGAGGCGGGCGAGCTCGTCGGCGAACTCGGGGGGGAGCAGGTCGGGACGCGTCGAGAGAATCTGCCCGAGCTTCGCGAACGTCGGCCCGAGCTCTTCGAGCGCGGCTCTCAGCCGCCGGGCGCGCTCCTGCATCGACCCGGCGCCTCCCGCCCTCCGCTCCTCGAGGCCGTGCTTCGCGAGAACGCGGCCGATGTATGCCGCGCGGGCGAGCAGGCGGCCCTCGACCTCGGGCGACTCGTCACGCCGCCTCTCCGCGCGCAGACCCGCGCCGTCGACGGAGTTCACGATCACGACGCTGCAGCGCGCGAGGTGCGAGACGCGGTTGGGGACATTCGCGAGCAGGAACTCCTTCCGCCCGCCCATCCCGACGTTCCCCACGACGAGGAGATCCGCGTGCTCCTCCTCGGCCCCCTCGACGATGCCGCGGGCCGGGTCGTCGTGCACCTTGACCTTCGCGCGCCCGCGCGGGCCGGCGGCCTCGCGCGCCTGCTCGGCCGTCTCCGCCTCGGCAGCGGCGTCGGGCTCGGCGACGACCCGCAAGAGGACGAGCTCCGCGTCGGAGCGATGCGCCTCGCCGGCCGCCCAAGCGACGGCGCGGCCAGCCGTCGGCGATCCGTCCGTTGCGACGACGATTCGCGCGATGCTCGCCTCGCTGCCAGCCGGCGCCATGCGGGGCCAATTATCCGCGACGCGCCCGGTTCTGCCGAGTGGCGCGCACGGCAGTCGGGGTTGCCCCTGTGGAGGCGCGATCATGACACCATGCTGTACATGGTCGTCGAGCGCTTCCTGCACGGTGCGCGCCCGGTCTACGAGCGCGCCGCGGCGCACGGCCGGCTCCTCCCGCCCGGCCTTCGGTACGTCGAGAGCTGGGTCGACGAGCGTCTCGAGACGTGCTTTCAGCTCATGGAGGCCGACGATCGACGCACGCTGGAAGCGTGGGCGAGCGAGTGGCAGGATCTCGTCTCCTTCGAGATCGTCCCGGTCATAGGAACGGAGGAGGCGGCAGCGCGCGCGCTCGGCGCCGACGCCGACTTCGGCGGCACGACCGAGAGCGCGTCCACGCCGCCCGAGTAGGAGGTGCGCTTCTCTAGAAGCGGGCGACGGCGCGCGTGACGACGTCCGACTGCGGCGCCGGGGAGTCCGGTCCCGTGCGCGGCCCGTCATCCGGGCCCGCCGAGCGGCGCTCACGCCCCGCGGCCGTGCACAGCGCGACGACCAGGATGTTGACGACGGCGTAGAGGACCACGCCGAAGACGAGCCACCAGATTGTCACCTTTGTGACAGTAGCGCGCCGCCCGACGCCGTTCAATAGGCCGAGAGACCCATCTCCCCCATGCCGGGTGTCCTACTTGGTGATCCTTGCGCGCGCGGGCGGCACGTTCTCGGCGTAGAGTCGCGCAAGCACGGTTGCTCGGCGGAAGGGAGGAGAGGTGGGAAGACCGGTTGTGCACTTCGAGGTGATCGGAAGGGATTCGGAGAGGCTGCAGGCGTTCTACTCCGGCCTCTTCGACTGGAAGATCGATTCCGACAACCAGATGCGCTACGGCATCGTCGACCGTGAGAGCAACGTGAACGCCGACGGTGTCGGCATCGGTGGAGGGATCGCCGCGGGCCCCGAGGGCTATGAGGGGCACGTGACGTTCTACGTCGAGGTGCCCGACGTCGAGGCTGCCCTCGCGAGGGCGGAAGAGCTGGGCGGGGCTCGGATAATGGGGCCGGAGCAGGTGATGGAGGGTGCCGAGATCGGTCAGTTCACCGACCCGGAAGGACACGTCGTCGGGCTCGTCGGCTCGGTCGCGTAACGCTCGAGCGAGCGCCCGGTCGACTTGGAGGTTTCACCGCGCGCGTCCCGGGCGATGACATGCTCGTGGATCGCGAGGACCTCGGCGAGCGAACCGGGCGCGAGGGCGGATGGGCGCGCGACGATGAGGAGGAGCGCGCCGACAAGCAGCAGGCCGATCCCCACGCCCTGGACGTCGAAGGCGACCCGCGGGGCGGCGTCCAGTCCGAGGCCTACCGCTCGGCCGACCCTCGCGACGTCGTCCAGGAAGGGGACGTCCTCATGAGCGGGCCGGAGGGGGCGAAGCAGGACGACACCTCGCTAGCAGAGCGCCGGGAGGCGAGCGCAGAGATGCGCAAGCGCGCCGTCGACCGAGTCACGACGGACGACTAGCCCTGGCGCTGCACGCACCGCGACGCGCGAGCGCGCCGCGGCCTGCGAGGAACGCGTGCGCGTGCCGACCCTGGGGCTACCCGTAGGCGAAGACACCAGGGGGCCGGAGGACGTCGACCGGCGCGAGAGTGCACGCTGGAGGGCATGAAGCGCTGGAAGACCAGGATCAAGACGAGAGCGGCCGCGCTTGCGGCGGCCACGTCGGCCGCCGCCGCGTACGCCTAGCCCGACTCGTCCTCGCCGTCGTCCTCGCGGGGCGGCTGCGGGAACCCGGGCTCGAGCGGCTCGCTCGGACCCGGCGAGGGCTCCGGCGCGTCGGGGACGTTCGCGGGCGAGTCCGGCGGGGCCGGGACGCCGACGCGTGGCTGGTCGCGAAGGGGCACGCTCCCATCGTCCCCGGCCGCTGCGCCTGGAAAACGACGGTCACCGCTCGAGCGGTGCCATCGTGAGGCCGAAGCCGTCGAGCTGCGACCAGTAGAGCTCGGCCGGCT
>JACVSB010000203.1 GCA_014534155.1 Thermoleophilia bacterium | reverse complement strand
GCGTACGTCGTCTTCAGCAACCGGACGCTCGAGGAGGTCGCCCGCCGCGAGCCCGCGACGCTCGCCGAGCTTGGCAGCATTCCTGGCGTCGGCCCGGCCAAGCTCTCCCGCTACGGCGCCGCGATCCTCGCCGAGCTGCGCGTCGACCGGGACGACGACGTCGGCGTCGAGTGGCTCGCCTCCTGACGCCGGCGGCGCCGGAGGAGCGGGTTTCCCGGTCGGCCGACCGAGGAAAGCGAAACCGACCACGACGAAAGGGGGAGCGATGAGAAAGACGTTCCTTGCGCTGCTCGTGGCAGCTGCGGCGGCGGTCCTTGCGGGCCCGGCGGCCGCGGCGCCGCCCGGCGGCGGGCTCGAGTCCTTCGAGGTGACGTGCGACGGCCAGCAGGTAACCGTGAACGTCTCGAGCGGCGCGACCTTCTGGCTCGGCGACCAGCACTACGTCCTGACCTCGTTCACCGGCACCTTCACGCCGGAGGAGGGCGAGGCCGAGACGATGACGCAGACGTACGGCCAGAGGAGGGGTCTCGCGGGCAGCGAGATTACCTGCACCGCCTCGTTCGAGGAACCGGGTGAGGGGACGTTCGACGTCCTCGTGACGGCGGTCGCGGTCCCGCCGACGGGATAAGCCGGCCCTAGCGGTGGGCGCTCGCCGTCACCGCGCGGCGACGGCGAGCGCCTCCCGCAGGTGGCGCTCGAGCGTGCCCTCGTCCGTTCCGCCGTCCGCCACGAGCTCGAGATCGAGGCCGTCCGCGAGAGCTGAACGCTCGAGCCGCTCGTCCCGCTCGGCGTCTCCCGTCTCCACACGCACGCGCCCCGATCCCTCGAGCACGACGGACACGCGCAGCCCTGGGCCGAGCAGGGTCGCCGAGCGGATGGTGGCCGGAGGCGGCGCGACGTCGAGGGCGCGCAGGAGGAGGTCGTCGTCGGCCGGCGAGCGGACGGTGATCCGCAGCGCCGTCGGGTACGCGCGGACGACGAGCCCTCGCGCCTCGAGCCGCGCCGCGATTGCCGGCGCCTCGTGCGTCTCGACGAGCACGAAGTTCGTGTGCGTCGGCGGCGAGTCGTACCCGGCCGCGAGGCACGCGGAGCGAACGCGTTCCCGCTCCCGTCGCGTCGTTTCGACCTCGGCGGCGATCGCGGGCTCTTGGAGCGCGCACGCCGCGGTGAGCGCGCCGACGGTGGAGATCGGCGCCGGAGCCCGGCGGGAGGCGAGCTCCGCCGCGACGGCGGCGGTCGCGACGGCGTAGCCGACCCGGAGCCCGGCCAGTCCGAAGGCCTTCGAGAGCGTCCGGACGCAGACGAGGTTCGGGCGCGTGGGCGCGAGGGACGCGACGGTCTCCCCGCCGTACTCGACGTACGCCTCGTCGACGCAGACGAGGACACGGGGCAGGACCGCGGCAAGCGTTGCAACCTCGTCGACGGCGCGAAGCGCGCCGCTCGGATTCCCGGGGTTGCAGAGCCAGAGGACGTGCGCGTCCCGCGCCGCCCGGGCGAGCGTCTCCACGTCGGGCGCCGCGGCCTCGACCTCGGCTCCCTCGATCCGGCTCGCGATCGCGTACAGCGGGTATGTGGGCGTCTCCACCACGGCCCGGCGCCCGGGGCCGAGGAACGTGCGCGCGACGAGCCCAATCAGGCCGTCCGCGCCGGCGTCGACCACGATCTCGTCCGGGCCGCAGCCGGCGTACGCAGCCGCCGCCTCCCGCAGGCGCCGGTACGTCCCTTCCGGGTATTCGCCCCGCTCGGCGAGAAGCGTTCCCGGCGGGCTCGGGAGGCGCGCCGGGAACGGGGGGAGGTTGGCGTCGAAGCGCAGGACGTGCGCGGCGGGGACTCCGTGGCGCGCCGCGACCTCCGAGGCGCTGGCCGCCCAGTGGTACGGCGTGAAGCCGGGCCCCGCTGCGCGCGGCGACGGGCCGGGCGCAGCGCTCCCGGCGCGCACCCGCCTACGCGGCGCCGGACGCCGCCTGCGCCGGCGTCTTCTCGTGCTCGAAGATGAGGTCGAGGATCCGGTGCTTCGTCTTCAGGAAGCGGGGCGTGCCGACGTCGTCCAGCGAGCGGGGCCGCGGCAGGCCGACCTCGATCACCTCGTGGATCCGCCCGGGCCGCGGCGTCATCACGAAGATCGTGTCTCCGAGGAAGATCGCCTCGTCGATGTCGTGCGTCACAAAGGCGATCGTGCGCCGGTGAGCCTCCCAGATCTCCGTGAGAAACCGCTGGGCCGACGCGCGCGTGAGCGCGTCCAGCGCGCCGAACGGCTCGTCCATGAGAAGCACCTTCGGGTCGTTCGCGAGCGCGCGCGCGATGGCCACGCGCTGCTTCATGCCGCCCGAGAGCTCCTTGGGGTAGGCGTTCGCGAACTCGGTCAGCTGCATCTGGGCGAGCAGGTCGTCGGAGATCCTGCGCCGCTCGGCCTTCGGCATCCCCTTGAGCGACGGTCCGAACTCGACGTTGTCCTGCACGCGCAGCCAGGGGTAGAGCGTGTAGGACTGGAAGACCATCCCCCGGTCGGTTCCGGGACCCTCGATCGGCTCCCCGTCCACGAGGACCTCGCCCGACGTCGGCGGGACGAGCCCGGCCAGGATGTTGAGGAGCGTGGACTTCCCGCAGCCCGAGGCGCCGACGAGGCAGGCGAAATGGGCATCCGGCACCTCGAGCGAGACGTCGTCGAGCGCCGTCACGGAGCCCCTCCGAGTCTCGAAGACCATCGTGATCCCGCGCGCCGCGATGGCGCTCATCTCGCCACGCGTTCCGTGTACGGGAAGAGCATCGTGTAGAGCCGGCGGAAGAAGGCGTCCGTCAGGAGCCCGAGGGCGCCGATCGTGAGGATCCCGCCGATGATCCGCTCCGTCTCGAGGAAGCGGCTCGCCGTCAGGATGACGTGGCCGATCCCGGTGGAGGCGGCGACGAGCTCGGCCACGATCAGGTAGGTCCACGCCCAGCCGAGGCCGATCCGCAGGTTGTCGATCACGCCAGGCCAGCAGGCGGGCAGGAGGACCTTCCGAAACACCTGCGAGCGAGACGCGCCCAGCGTGTAGGAGATGTTCAGGAGCTCCTTGGAGACGTTCGCCGAGACGTCCGCGACCATCAGCGTGAGCGGAAAGAACGTCCCGATGAAGATGACCGCGACCTTCTCCATGTTGCCGATCCCGAACCAGATGATGAGGAGCGGGATAAACGCCGAGGCCGGCATGTATCGGACGGCCGCGATCGCCGGCTCGAAGAAGGCTTGGACCGCGGGGAAGGAGCCGATCGCAATGCCGAGCGGGACGGCCACGACCGACGCGATCAGGAACCCGAGCAGGATCCGGTACGCGCTCGCCCACACGTCGGCTGCGAAGTTCTGCTCGGCGAACATGCGGTACAGCGCCTCGGCGACGGTCGAGGGGCTCGGGAGGAAGAACGGCTCCACGATGCCCGAGTAGGAGAGGATCGACCACACGCCGAGCAGGACGACGAAGCTCGCGAGCGAGAGGAGGATCGCGAGCGCGCGAGGGATGGGCTCCTTC